>DAOSWJ010000017.1:0-22034 GCA_035380005.1 Prolixibacteraceae bacterium
TAAAACAATCCATTGGGTGAAAACCAATCATGAACTGTTATAAGTTATGAACAATATTTACAGTTATTTTATAAACACATTGGTTTTCGAACACATAAAATTGTAATTTGTGGCTGAATATACAGGAATGCAAAACGAACAAAAATTATTTGAGAAAGCACAAATGGGCAACAAACAAGCTTTCGAACAATTTTTTAAAAGCTATTACGCCCCAATGTGTTTATTCGCCCTGAAATACCTGAGCGATAAGGACGAATGTGAGGATGTGGTTCAAAAAGTCTTTGTGAAAATTTGGGAAAAACGGAAAAGCATTAAAATCAATTCATCGGCAAGCAATTATTTGTACACTGCTGTTCGCAACCAATGTATCAATCACATTCAACATCAAAAAATAAAACAACAACACCAAAACTACATACTCAACATTAACCAAAACGAAAATATAATCAACGACGATTTCCCTGAACCCGGATTAATGTTGAAAATTGAAAAAAGCATAGAGGCATTGCCACCGCGGCGACGCGAAATTTTCAGGCTCAGTCGCGAAGAAGGCTTAAAATACCACGAGATAGCCGATAAGCTTGGCCTGTCGGTCAAAACTGTCGAAACACATTTAGGCTTGGCACTTAAAACCTTACGCGAATCGTTAAAAGAATATCGAAAAATAATTATCTCATTTTTTTTGGGTTTGGCTTAAGGGTAAAAACACATACAAATGTCAATAATATAAACACAAACATTTTTTGGTTTTAAATGATTTAGAAGAGATGGAAACAGCGAAATGGGATATCATTGCCAAATACCTTAATGGCGAAACACTTAACAAGAACGAAAGCACATACATTGAGGAAGCTTTAAACAACAAGGAGTTAAAACAACTTATTGCTGATTCGGCTTACACTTTAAAAAATGCCGATAACTATTACCAGCTTAAACAATTCGACACCAATGCTGCATGGGAAAAATTCAATACCGAAACCAAAACAAATCGTTTTATTGGTTATTCGTTCAATCATTTATTGCGCTATGCAGCCATTTTTGTTGTAGTGTTAAGCACTGCCTTTTTTGCGTTTCTGA
This sequence comes from Prolixibacteraceae bacterium, assembly GCA_035380005.1. Lineage (GTDB taxonomy): Bacteria > Bacteroidota > Bacteroidia > Bacteroidales > Prolixibacteraceae > Roseimarinus. The sequence goes on from DAOSWJ010000017.1 coordinate 1,078, forward strand.
TTAACGACCGCATAAACTATACCCACATAAGTTCCAAAGGCAAAAACCTGCAAGCACAAACGTATGTTTTACCCGATGGTTCACAAGTTACACTCAACCACAACACCACATTAAAGTACCCAAAGAAATTCGATGGCAAAATTCGAGAGGTAAAACTCAAAGGCGAAGCTTTTTTTAATGTTGAACGTATGCCTGAAAAGCCATTTATTGTAGAAACCAACGATGCAAGTGTAAAAGTTTTGGGTACATCGTTCAATGTGAACGCCTATCCGCAAAGCAAGAAAGTTGAAGTATATGTCGAAACCGGAAAAGTTGCCATGCACAACAAACAAAACGAGAACAACATTGTATTGCTCACTGCAGGCGATAAGGCTACATTAGAAAAAAACAGCGATCAAATTGTTAAAAAAGCAGTACTTCAGAATAATTATCTTGCTTGGAAAACCCGCAAAATATTTTTTGAATCAGCAAGTTTGTCTGAAGTTATTGAAACCCTTGAGCACACTTTTGGCTTAACACTGAACATTACCGACGATGTTGATCAAAACCAGACCATTACAGCAACATTTAACCAACAAGAACCCGACTACATTCTCGACGTAGTAGCACTCACCCTCCAACTCGATATTAAAAAAGATGGAGATAATTCATATTCAATACAAAACAAATAAACACACATAGCCATGAAAAAAATAATATTTCATATTGTAGTTTGTACATTGTTGCTTGGTGGCATTGCATATACAAACAAAGCGATGGCGCAAAAGCAAATCAATGTACTCGACCAAGGCATATCGTTGTATGTCGAAGACGAACCGCTCGAAAGTGTTATCCGAAAAATTTGCGACCAGTTCAACCTCGATTTCGACTACAACTCGAAATTGATTAAAGGAAAACGTGTAAACCTTAGCATCTCTAATAAATCGGTTAAAGAAGTGCTTGAACGTTTAATGAAAGATTATTACCTGATTTTTGAAATTCAAGATAACCTGTTGATGGTTCGCGATTACATCCCCCTATCCAAAAAAATCGACATGAACAGCTTGTACAACAGCCCTTCGACTAGTTTTTTGTTTGATAATCCGAAACGCAAATCAATGTACGTCGATTTTAAATTGATCAGCAACCTGATTATCATTCCGGTAAGCATTAACGGATCCGACACGATGAATTTTATTCTCGACACTGGTGTAAAAGACCCGATTATAACCGAGCTTACACTTGTAGAAAAATTAAATCTTAACTACCTTAACGCCATAGAATTACGCGGATTAGGCGATCAAAATATTACCCAAGCATACCAATCGGGCAACAACACCATTCAACTTAAAGGGCTCACCACTAAAAACCAACGGATTAACGTTGTTCTTGACGAAGGTTTTCAGATTTCGCAAATATTGGGCATGCCTGTTCATGGCCTAATAGGGTTTAACATGTTCAGGCATTACGTTGTATCGGTCGATTATGCTGCCGAGCGCATCAGGCTGTATAATCCGCAATATTTTAACTATAAACCACGAAAGAACGATATAGTGTTGCCACTTACATTTGTTCGCAACAAACCGGTAATAAAATCTGAAATTGTACAAAACGATGGCTCGGTAGTACCGGTAAACCTGCTTATCGATAAAGGAGCCAGCGATGCAATGTGGCTCACAACCATGGTTGACACAAGCATAAAAGTGCCCGAGAACAATATGTACGCCTATTTGGGTGCCGGACTAAACGGCGACTTATATGGTTACAAAGGTCGGCTCGATGCCCTATGGCTGGGTGGAAAACCAATGCCACAGCCTATTGTTTCGTTTCCCGATGCCGATTACATCAATAACATTATTATAGGCGAACAAAGGCACGGATCAATTGGTGGCGAAATACTTAGGCGCTTTACAGCCACGTTCGATTATTACAACAACAGGCTTATTTTAAGGCCCAACAGCAATATCAACGAAAAATTTTATTACAATATGAGTGGTCTCGAAATCATTAATCCTGTTCCAGGTGTTCCGGTATTTACCATTAACAATGTTATTGAAAACTCACCCGCTTGGAATGCCGGTATTCGAAAAAATGATCAAATCATTTCATTGAACAACCAAATTCACAAAGACATGACGCTTAATGAAATTAACCTATCTTTACGTCAAAAAGAAAATAAACGAATAAAAATGACTGTTTTACGCAATGGAGAGAAAATTGCAACTCAATTTTTCCTAAACGAAATTTTTTAAACCCGCAATGTTAAAAACTTGCTTAAATATTTGCCTGTTGGTTTGTTGTGCTTGGTTTTCGTCGATGGCACAAATAGGCGACCCTGTTTTGAATACTCGGGTTAAATTGCCAATAGGCGAATATTCTAAAAGCAACATTATTGATAGCCTCAGCCAAAACTACAAGCTATATTTTTCATACAATCCGATACAGTTAAACGCAAGTAAAGCTATTCGCACACAAGGACAAGACTTGCCGCTTTACGAGGCAATTCAACTGTTAATTGAACAAACCCAATTGTCTTACAAGGTTTTCGATAATCAGATTGTATTGTTTCAAGAAGAAAAAGAAGTCGAAAAAAGCGATGCTAAATATTTAATTATAAAAGGAATTGTAAATGAAGCATACAACAACACCCCAGTTGCTTATTGTAACATATCACTAGTTGGTAAACAATTGGGAACCATTACCAACCTCGAAGGTCGTTTTGCTGTAAAAATTCCATACGAATACGAAACCGATACTCTGGGTTTTTCGTCGTTGGGCTACCAAACAAAATACCTACCTATTGCCGAATTAATAAGCGGCGAACAAACAATTCAACTCAAAAAACGAACTTACAAACTTCGCAGTATCGACGTGGTAAGGTACGATCCCTACACCTTGCTTGAAAAAGCCGACAAAAATTACACTCAAAATTACGAAACCGACTACACACTTTACACCACCTTTTATCGCGAATTAACCCGCGAGAACACTGAGTATGTTGACATTTCGGAAGCAGTATTGCAAATAATGAAGGCCCCTTATGACGATAAGTCGAGCAACGACAATGTTAAATTTATAAAAGGACGAAAAGCAGCAAAACAACAACCATTGAACGATATACAGTTCAAGTTGAAAGGAGGCCCATACTACATTACGAAACTCGATGTTGTAAAAAACCGCGAAAGCTTTCTAAACAGCGAGTTGCGCCATTTGTACACGTTCGAATTCGAAAAAACAACTTCGATTGACAACCTGCCTGCAGCCATAATCAGCTTTAAACCCATCAGCAACCTTCGCGACATACTTTTTGAAGGCAATCTTTACATCGACCTTGAAACTTACGCAATTGCAAGGGTTGAGTTTCAATATACCAAACAAGGGCTTAAAGCTTCGCACAACTCACTCATTTTAAAAGAGCCCAAAAAACACCGAGTAATTGCAGATGAGTTATCGTACGTTATTCAATACAAATACCACAACGCAAAATGGTACTTACTTACAGCCCGCAGCTCGTTTCATATACGCATCAACAACCGCGAAAAAAGAGAACGTACACGTTTCCACAGTATTGCCGAACTGTTAACCACCAATATCGAAAAAGGTGACTTTCAAAAGTTCAGCCACAAAGAAATTTTCAGGTCTAACGAGATTTTCACCGATAAAATAATAAGCTACGATAAGGCTTTTTGGGAAAATTACAACACCATAAGAGCCGAAGAAAACCTCGAAAAGGCGATAAAAGACTTCGACAAACAAAACCTGATGATTATTTATCGAAATTAAAAACACAAAACAATATGAGAACTATTATCTTATTAATTGCCGTTTTTTTAGCAAATATCTTCTCCGAAGTAATTGCACAACAAACAGTTATCGACAAATTAACCACACAGCTCGATAAACGGAACGAGAATATTTTGGCCAACAAAGTATTCATAAAAACCGATAAAGACATTTATGCTCCAGGCGAAAAAATTTGGTTTAAAGCCGAAATGGCAAACATTTACAGCCAACGTACCACACGCGAGGCTAATTTGGTAGTAATGATCAGAACAGCAAGTGGCGATGTAGTTGCCGACGGCCAGTTTTTTATCGTTAACGGACTGTGTTCAAACTTCATAACCGTACCCAGTTGGGTGCCAGAAGGAAATGCATTTGTTATTGCCTACGACCCTAAAGCGCCTACTACCAACGACGCTTCTCTTGCCGCAATAAAACCGGTGTTAATTAATCAACTTAAACGTAACGACTACCGACTTGAAGCAAAATTCGACAAAACACTATACAAGCCCGGCGAAGAGCTAAAATTACATTTACAACTTACACCAATTAGTAATACTTCAAAAAAAGAACGTGTAAACATAAAGCTTTTCGATTATCACAAAATTATAAGCGAAAGCAAAGAAAACCTTGAAATAGATCAAACCAATCTGCTAAAATTCAAACTCCCCGATGAAATTGAAAATGGTCTATACTTAGTAATTGAGTCGGCAGGGAAAAACGGGTTTTGCCAAAAAATACCCGTTCGAACCACAAAAGATCAAATAAACGTTTCGTTTTATGTTGAAGGCAACAACCTGCTACTAAACAACAACCAACGTATTATTTACAGGGCAACCGACCCGTTTGGCGCACCTGTTGAAGTTTCGGGCGAAGTGTACGATGAAAATGGAAGTCCCGCCGGCATGGGAAAAGCACTCAAAACCGGAATTGGTATATTGAGCTTGGTTCCACTGCCCGATCACGACTACATTTTCAAAATTAATAGCGAATATGGCAAGGGACAACAATTTGAATTGCCCAAACCCGTTAGCAACGGCACTGCCTTTACCATTATCCGCACCGAAGAAAATGCAATAAGGGTGGCAATTTTAAACACCGGCGATAATATCGGAAAAAATTTAAACCTTGTTGCATTGGCCAAAGGGAAAGTTAAACTTGCCATCGATTTTAAAGCCGAACAACGAAACAGCTTTATGATTACCACCAACGAATTGCCTTTAGGAACAGTCAATTTTATTGTTGTAGATCAAAACGCACAAGTTCTTTCGGAACGCTTGTATTACAACTATCCAAATAAAGACCTCGATTTTGACATACCAATAAGCGTAAACCCCGATAATGCATCAAAAGAAATCAATATAAATATCGACCTGAACAGTATTATTAATCAATTTGGCAATGGTACTTACGACATTAAAATAACCGATGCAAACAACCTGTTCGAAAAAAACGAATCGCTCTCGTACAACTTACTTGAGTTTCCGCTTTCGACACCCGCGCCCAAAAACATGCTCGAACATTACATAACCAACACCGAAATGATTGCCAACAAATACCGGCACTACTCGGTGCAAGATGTAATAAATAACATTGATTACGCACCTAAGCAAAACTCAAACTGTTTGAGCGGCTATGTAACCGACAAGGATGGACAACGCATACCCAATGCAATGGTAATGGTGGTTCACCCCAACAACCCTGCTTTGGCAACTACCCGATCGGACAGTAACGGACAATTCTATTTTTACGATCTTGCCAAAAACAACGATATAATTGTAAAAGCAGTTAGCGAAAATGGGAAAAAGAATTACAGCGTTCACTTGCACCGAAGCTTGTACGAGTCGCTCGAAGAAATGCTTTTATTCACTTCCTTCAAAAACTTCAAACCATACTCAAACAAAAACATACGAGAATACTTCAATACTAACGAACATTTACTTAAACTGGCCGGCAGCGAAACCAAAGACCGCAAACCTGCCGAGGTTTCAAACACCGTTAAAATGCTGCAATCGGGCACATCAATTATCGATGTTGTTCGCATGATTAAACCTTTTACCATTTCGGGCGACAAAATTATTTTTTCAGGCGGGCATAATTCATTTTTGGCACAAGATGGCGCTTTGATAGTTGTTGATGGTCAAAAGATGGGAACCAGCATGACGGTACTTACTCAAATAAACCCTTACGATGTAGTCTCCATCAACGTTAGTACCAACCCTGTTGACATACAGCAATACACAGCGTTCAACACTGTAGGTATTATTGAAATAAGCACCAGGGGCAGCAGTTTTAAAAGCCGTTTGGGAGCCGATAATGACACTCCCGAAGAGCCTGAAATTGAAAATTTAGATATCAACTCGATGCCTGAAGAAATTTTCAAATACCAATCGACAATTTTCTGGGAAACCAATGTACAACCCAACGCTGAAGGCAAAATTGAACGCAATGTTATACTGAATGACTTACAAACCGATTTTGTAATTCAGGTTGATGCCCTTTCGCCCGATGGGATTCCTTATAGTCAAAAGTTTTTTTTCACAACAAAGAATTAAGCAACACTAAAAAATACACGAAAGGAATACCTCAAGCTCGAAAATTTTATCTTCGAGCTTGAGGTATTTTACACTTATCTGTTCAATATTATAAGGGCACTGCAAAAGCAGTTGTTGTATAGTTATGGTTTCGTAGGTTTGCACGCCATTCAATAAAATTGAACAATCAACAATAATTCCTTTTTCAACACTAAGCACAACATCAACTTTACCAAATTTTGTACTTGTACTTTTTTCGAAGCGGTAATTTGGCGAATACCCAAAGTTCCAGTTCCATGTACTGTATTTTTCAGCGCTCAAATTCTCAATTTCGCGAACATCGTTTTCAGTAAAACTATATTTTTTTGAATTGATTACAGTGCCGAACATGTGACTCTCAATTTTTGATATAAATTGATCGATGGAAACAGGCACTTGCAAAAAATCAACAATATTGGCCACTTTACTGCGTACTGATTGAATGGCCTTTCCCTTAAAATTTTCGAACGACGGGTTTTTGATAGCCAACGACAAAGACTTTCTGTCGGCATTAAAAAGCAGGGTACCATGACTCATTACACGGTTACGAAAAACGTGCTCGGCATGCCCCGAAACCTTGTACCCATCTACAAAAATATCGTTTCGCTTGCCAATTTCGGCATCGATCCCCATTTGAGCAAGCACCTCAACAATTGGTTGATTGAACTTTTTGAACGAGACCATTGCCGTATCGGCCACCGTTTGGTGGAACGAGAAATTGAGGTTGCCCAAATCGTGATACACCGCACCACCACCCGATAAACGACGAATCACCTGAACCTTGTTTTCATTTACAAACCAAGGATTTATTTCGGCCATGGCATTTTGGTGCTTTCCAACCACAACAGCCGGTGAATTGATGTACAAGAAAAAAACATCGTCGCTAAAATTCCTGAACAAATATTCTTCGGCAGCCAAATTAAAGGCAGGTTCAGTTGATAAAGATCGAACAATAAGCATTAAAAGAATTTTACGGTTTTACCATAAATATCGCTCAAAAGGTTATTGGCCAACCTACTGGCACCCAATCGGAACAACTGAGGATTAAGCCATTCGTCGCCCAACACTTCTTTTACAATGGCAAGGTAAATCAAAGCATCTTCGGAGGTAACAATGCCACCAGCAGGTTTGAAGCCAATTTTTTCACCTGTTTCTTCAAAATGAAAAGCAATGGCCAAACACATAACATAAGCAGCCATTGGAGTCGCCGCAGGGCTCATTTTCCCGGTCGATGTTTTGATAAAATCGGCGCCGGCATTGATAGCCAACATAGAAGCTTTCCAAATGTTTTCGGGAGTTTCGAGCGCACCGGTTTCAAGAATCACTTTCAAGTGGGCATCGGCCATTGCTGCTTTAATGGCAAAAATATCGTCGTGGGCTGCTTGAAAGTTACCAGCCAAAAAATGACTTAATGCCAGCACTATGTCAATCTCGTCGGCACCGGCTTTCAGCGCCAGCTTGGTTTCTTCTACCTTCACTTTGGTAAATGTCATTGAAGATGGAAAGCCACCCGATACCGATGCGATATTCACCTCGGGGTATTGCAGCGTTTCCTCAACGGCCTTAACCATATTCGGATATACACAAATGGCCGCCACATTGGGCATATCGGGGAAGCTAGCCGGAAAATCGTTCACTTTTTGGGTGAAAGCCTTCACACTGTCCTCGGTATCGGTTGAGTTTAAGGTGGTAAGATCGATCAACGAAAAGGCCAGCTTTTTGTTTTCATCGTTGTTGTAAATTGTTTTCGCATTGGTGATTATGGTATTTAAATCACTTTCTAATTGTGCGTGGTCGAAATTTAATTGTTCTGTTGTCATATCACTTAAATCTTTTTTAGTCAGTAATGTATCCTATCTTTCTTCGTGGTTTTTGGGGCGGCTCAATAAGGTAACGCAGAGCTTGAAAAACTTCGGTAAATTGGTCATCGAATTTTTCTTCTAACGAATCGATGCGCGAAACCAAATCAGAATAATTCAAAGCCATTCTTCTAATTGAAACAAATGCCCGCATTATTTCAATGTTGACCTTAATGGCGGTGTCGCTTTTCAAAACACTCGAAAGCATAGCAACACCTTGCTCAGTGAAAACAAATGGAGCGTATTTAATTGATTTCCAGTTTAAGGTCACAAATTGTGACCTTAAATTTGAGTACTCATCCAAGCTAATTTCAAACATGAAATCTTTTGGAAAACGATCGATATTCCTACGCACAGCTTGTTTAAGCACTTTGGTTTCTACTTCGTAAAGTTCGGCCAAATGAAAGTCGAGCATCACTCTTTGCCCGCGTATTTCAAAAATCTTGTTCATGATCACGTCAAGTTCCATCGCGATTTTTTTTGGAAGAATAAAACTACAAAAACAAAGCATTGAAAACAAGCTTGCAATAATCACTTTTTAACAGATTCATCCTTCAACTTCTCATTCGAAGCATGTCTTTCTTTGTCGCGTAATGTTTTCTTTTCGATGTTTTTTCGGAAAGCTTCTTCCAGATCGACACCTGTTTGGTTGGCCAGGCAAATGAGCACCCAAAGCACATCGGCCATTTCGTCGGCAAGGGAGTCGGGGTTTTCGCCGGGTTTGAACGATTGGTCGCCGTACTTGCGGGCCATAATGCGGGCCAGTTCGCCCACCTCCTCGGTGAGGATGGCCATGTTGGTAAGTTCGCTGAAATATCGTACGCCAATGGTGCGTATCCATTGGTCAACTTCCGATTGGGCTTGTTTAATGGTAATCTCGCTCATTGTTAAATTTGAAAGTTATCAGGATTTTGCCTTACATCATGAATGGTTATGATTTCAATTTCATTGGCTTTAATTCGATAATATACAGCATTATGCTTGGTAATCATACATCTTCGAACATCCTGCCCAAATTCAGAAATTGGAAAAAGGTATGGATTTTCACTGATGAAGCGTATCAATTTTATCAATCGTTTTGAAAATTCAGTTTTAACTCTGTCTGACCAATTTACTTCAAGATAAAATAGGATGTTAATTAGATTATCCTGTGCACGTTGCGATATAGAAACATGGTAATTTTCGTTCATGGCTAAAGGTTCGAAATGAAATCATCAAAATCCATTTTTCTTCCTTCATTTAAATCTTTGATTCCCTGCTCAATATCTAGTCTCTGCCATTCTAGCATGGGTTCTGCCACTACTGTGCCACTTTCTTTGAGCTTATTATATAAATCTTCAATCATCGGGGCTGGCATAGCATCAATCATCCTAAACAATTCTATTTTAGTTTTATCTACATTCATAGAAGCAAATTTATGAAATTATTCCTTACACTTTGTATCTATCCAAATAGTTACCGGACCATCGTTTACGAGTGATACGTCCATGTGGGCACCAAACACACCGGTGCCAATTGGCTTGCCCAAATCGGCCGATAATTGCTGGCAAAACTTTTCGTACATGGGTATGGCAAAGTCGGGTTTCGAGGCTTTGATGTACGAGGGGCGGTTGCCTTTTTTGGTCATGGCATGTAAGGTAAACTGGCTCACCACAATGATTTCGCCACCTACGTTTGTAACATCGAGGTTCATTACCCCGTTGGCATCGTTAAAAATTCGCAATTGTACAATTTTTTTCGAAAGCCACTGGATGTCTTCGTCGGTATCGGCATCTTCAATGCCCAATAAAACCAGTAAGCCTTGATCAATGCTGGCGGTAATTTTTGCTTCGACAGTTACCGAAGCTTGAGAAACACGTTGTATGAGTGCGCGCATAATTTCTATTTGAATCTGTTGATGTCAAAGATAATGGTTTGGTCGAAAATTATGCAAATGTGGAATTGAACTCCAAATTTCCATAAAATCAAGTTTTATCTCCAACTTCGTTAAGCCTTTTTATCGTTTCATCCTTAAACTTCCTTCCAACAGGAATTCGTTTTCCTGCAATCTCGACCTGATAATGCGAAAACGCCGAAACATGCCTAATGTTTACAATAAACGAACGGTGAATTCTTGTAAAAAGGGTGTTATTGAGTTGCTCTTCAATGGCATTTAAACGCAGGTAGCAAACCAACGATTTATTTTGAAGATGGATTTTGATGTAATCGTCTAAGCTTTCAATGTAAAGAATATCAGCGATTTTAAGCTTATGGTTCTTTTTGTCCGACTTTACAATAATGAATTCATTGTTTTCGGCTTTATGCTCCTGAATCGATTCGGCTGCTTTTTGATCGAGAAATTTGTTGATGGCTTTCAGAAAACGGTCAAATGGAATGGGCTTAACAAGGTAATCCAGTGCATCGAGATCGAAAGCGTCGGCAGCATAATTTCGAAAGGCAGTAGTAAAAATCACTTTAGGCGGGTGGTTGATGGTCCGAAAAAACTCCATACCGTTTATGCCCGGCATTTGAATATCGAGGAAAAGCAAATCTACGGCTTGGGCATGAAAGATTTTCAAGGCATCGAGGGCATTGGTAAATGCTCCTACCACAACAAATCCATCGAGTTTGTCGAGATACGATTGAATCACGCGTATAGCAATCGGTTCGTCGTCGATGATGATACAGGTGTATGTTGCTTTCTTCTCCATATTCTATTCAATTTCGATACTTAGGTCAACACTGAAAACTCCATTCGCTTTGTCGATAGCGAGTCTGTGTTTCTCAAGATATAGCAGATTCAGTCGTTCTTTTACATTTTTTAGGCCAATGCCTTTCTTTTCAGAAGGATTAACCACCGCATCAAAGCTGTTCTTAACATTGAACTGAAGCATTCCTTCGATGTATGACAAGCGAATTCTTATCCAGCTTTCGCCCGAAGTTTTATTGGCGCCATGCTTAAAGGCATTTTCAACAAACGAAAACAACAACAAAGGGCTTATGAGTATATTTTCAGCTTGATCGGGCAAGTCGATATCGAGCTTAAGCCGTTTGTCGTGCCTAATGGTTTCCAATTCTATATAATTACGTATAAACCATATCTCCTCGTTTAGGGGCACTCTGTCTGTGTTGCACTTATAAAGCATATAATCGAGCAATGCCGAAAGTTTCAGGATAACATCGGGTGTAGTGTCCGATTTTTCGATCCACAAACCATATAAATTGTTCAGCATATTGAACAGAAAATGCGGATGTAGCTGACCTTGCAACAGTTGCAACCTGGCCTCGTTTAACCTTAATTCGGTTTCGGTTTTCAATCTGCTTATGCGGTCGCGCTCAATAGTCCGGCGGTACGATTCCTGTACAAAGTGAACGATAGTAGCAAAAAGAATGATAATATAACTGCCCGATAACATCAATATCAGATCGGTTTTATTGGGCAAGGAACCATGAAGTGTATTGCTAGCCATATACAGAAGCAACAGCATAATGCATATAGCATTAAACCAGACTGAAGCGATAAAAGTAAACACTAGTTGGTAAAAAAACAGGAATAAACGACCTTCGAAATAAAATTTGGGTATGAAATAACGGTTAATTAGTTGGGTAAGCAAAAAACTCATGGTGGTTAAAATTGCAACAACCATCAATCGAATGCTCATATCGTTTTGTTTATTACTAAAAACCAAAAACAGCACAAGAGCGGCAAACAACCAGTAAAAAAGTTGCAAAAACCACTTTAAGATTGCAGGCAATTGACTATTTTTTATTTTGACCTTCATTGATACACCAAAGATATTGGCATTTATGTATAAATGCACGACCAAAGAATTTTTTTCGGCAAATGCACACTTTACACCCCTTAACGACATTTTGTATAAATACAATAAGCAATGTGTTTTTTAGGGTTGAATACATGTTGTTGACCGAATTAATTTTTTACTTACCTTCAAACGCTTCATTTTTGGTTATTATTAACTAAAAATTTACCATTATGTTTAAACATTTAATTGAAGGGGGAGTTTCATTCATGCTTCCTGTTTATGTGCTGTATGCTGTTAACTTGACGCTTGTTATTATTTTAATTACAAATTTCTTTCGTAAGCAAATAAGAAATGCTAAAAAGTTAACCGAAGCTATTCTCTTTTTTGGAAGCTTGGCATTCTTAATTGGGCTTTTAGGGCAGGCAGTGGGCATTATGGCAGCATTAGATGCCATCGAAACTGCCGGGGATGTATCATTAGGCTTAATGGCAGGCGGTTTTAAAGTTACGATGATTGTACCAATGTATGGCTTTATGCTATTTATTTTGTCATTAATTGTATGGTTTATTTTTCGTGCTTTAAATAAAGAAGCAAATACACCAAAAATTAGCTAACCCAACATTTATGGGCTTTTTGGTTTTAAGAGAAAAAACAATCAAACATTTTTTTACTTTTTATTTACTGATAATCTGCAATATGCAAATTGAGGTTTTTGAAAGTTGATTTTTTTTTCTTGCGATTAAAAAAAAGTTTTATATTTGCACACCGATTCACAAAAACGCCCGGGTGGCGGAATTGGTAGACGCGCTGGATTCAAAATCCAGTTTCAGCAATGAAGTGCGGGTTCGATTCCCGCCCCGGGTACTGAAAACCCCCTGATTATTTAATAATCAGGGGGTTTTGTTTTTACGGAGTAAATTCGCACCAAAACTTTAGTTCAAGAACTTTGGTTCACATCAGTATAGCTTCACCTTTTCTGGAAGATAAATGATTCAAAAAGCATTTTTTAGCAAATCGATACAAAAATGGTATATTTTAAACCTTTAACAGGGGCACTGTTTGGAGAAATAAGATACGCTACCTGATCAATACAAATTCTACATATCAAAAAAAGGAACCAGATTTCTCTGATTCCTTTTTGAATTTGTCGGGGCACCAGGATTCGAACCTGGGACCCCCTGGTCCCAAACCAGGTACACTACCGGACTGTGCTATACCCCGAAAAAATGTCAAGTGCGGAGAGAGGGGGATTCGAACCCCCGGTACGGTTACCCGTACGTCAGTTTAGCAAACTGGTGGTTTCAGCCACTCACCCACCTCTCCAGTCAGGCACGAGACCAAATCTCCTACTTGTAAAAATTAACTTTCGTTAGAACTTTGTACATCCAACGTGCTTTGTCAAATGTGCGTGCAAATATATATCGTTTCGTCTCTTTTGCAAAATAATTCGCAAAAAAATCGCGAAAAAAGCAATTTGTTTTTACAATCAACTGAACATCAGCACATAAAACATAAAAAGCCACAATTGAAGTATTCTGTAAAATGTTCAAAAAAACTTTCTTCATAACGGATTGAACATGTCGTAATTAATCAATAAAAACAAAATAAAAATTGTCAAATAGCCCGTAAAGCTTGCTTTTTTGAATGTTCGTATATAAATTTGAGATACAAAACAGACGTTCTTAGAAAACAAATAATGTTGAACCGCATTACTTTCCTGAACTTGGTAAACTCAACAGTCTACTTAAAACGAGAAAGCTTTTGGTTATAATGGCAGGCCTTGTAGTTCCGATTTATTCGGGATGAGTAGTTTTACTACCGGTGGAAGTCAGATTAACTAGGCACTCAAATCCTGTAAATTCGGGGTTTTATTCAATCGGGGTAATGCGGTTTTTTTATTTTCTCACTGCACCAACCACTAAAGCCAACAACATCAACAAAAACATAAAAATGCTGCCACGGGCAATGTAATCGCCTTGCCGGGCATAAAAAGTCAGTTTTTTGTTACGGTTCACTTTTCCAAATATACTTGTTTCGACCCACCAAGGCGTTTGCTCCTGAACATCTCCCTTTTGGTTAATAAAAGCACTAATACCTGTATTTGCCGAGCGAACTACCGAACGCCTGAACTGTATGGCCTGAATTCGTGAAAAGGATAAATGCTGACGATAACCGGGGGTGTTGCGCCACCATCCATCGTTGGTAATTACAGCCAACATTTCGGCTCCTTTCAATACAAATTGTCGGTTATACGTGCCAAAAACCGATTCATAACAAATGGGCACACCAATAGTTGTATTATTATGCTTAAATACCACGGCTTCGTTTTGAGTTGCCAAAGTACCTGTTGTACCACCCAAATCGACAACAAATTTTTCAAGAAAACGCAAATAACGTTTAAACGGCATTTTTTCGACCCCTGATACCAGCATCGATTTATGGTAAAATGCAACCTCGCGATTCGAATTTAGATACAAAGCCGAGTTAAAAGCATCGTACATTTCTGTTCCGTTTTTAAGCCTTCGGGCGGTTGGTGTTGCCATATTTTCGTCTTCATACAAACGATAGGTCATGGCACCGGTAATAAACGCTGCTTCGGGATGTTTTTTATCCAAGAACCCCCAAATTTGGTTCACAATATCTTCATCATAAACCTTGTTTTGCCAAATGTTATGCAAGGCTGTTTCGGGGGCAACAAACAAATCGACTTGCTGGTGGGTATAATTTTGAGCCAGAGCAATCAGCTTATTGTGTTGTTGCCAAATTGGCATGCCATCAAATTTATCGGAATAAGGATCGATGTTTGGTTGCAATAGCACAATATTTACAGGATCACTTTCTTCGTCGTAGTTTTTGTAAATGAACAACGAAAATGCCATAGGCAGAAACAAAAATGCAGCAACAATTGTAATTTGAAACGGCGAAATGCATTTCTTGTGCAAACACCATTTTTTAAGCACGTTCCATAACAAATAATTCGAGATCAACACCCATAACGAACCGCCTAAAACACCTGTAAACTCGTACCACTGAATAAGCTTTACGTTATTTGCAAAACCGTTGCCGAGTGTAAGCCATGGCCATGCCAGCTCCCAATGAAAATGCATTTTTTCGAACGAAAGCCACGCAAATATAAATATCAAACCGGCAAAACCTTCTTTTTTGTAACGCGAGGCATAATGCATCAATAGCCAAACCAACGACATCAATAACGAATTGGCAAACACCGCAAATATGGCTCCGGCTAATGTTGCATGTCCAATCCACCATGTAGTGGCAAGGTTCCAAACCAACATAGCCAAAAAAGCATGGCCCCAAAAAACAATTGGCACATAAGCATTTTTACGCTCAGCAAAGTAATTGTTAATGTAGAACAAGGGAATAAAAGCCACCAAAAGTAATAAGCCCGAAACGCCCAACCAGGGTAAAGCTAAAAGCAAGCCCGACAAAACCGACAATGCCGGCAATTTCCAATTCATGTTTAAATTTTCCTATTGTTATTCATTTCAACATGCGTTTTCTTTTGCTTTTCGAAATAAAACTCAAGTTGGCCCAACATAAGGGCCGCCCATCCCACCTGATTAATTACTACAGGCATTTTGGCTTTGTTCAGCTCTTCGTAAGGAGCTTCGAGAAAAGTATGTGTATGGCCCCCCAAAATTAAATCGGTATAGCGGGTATTTTTGGCAAGTACAATGTCGCTTACTTTAGGGTTGTCGTATTTAAAACCTAAATGCGACAAACAAATAATCATGTCGCACTTTTCGTCGTTCCTTAACAGTTCTTCAGTTTCGACAGCAATTTCGAGCGGATTAAGATATTGCGTATTACCTGCCAAGCTTTTACCAACCAAGCCCTGCAACTCTATACCAAGCGCATAAATACCAATACGTATGCCTTTTCGCTCAACAACCAAGTATTTCTTTATGGCACCTGCCAGTGGGGTTTTCGAAAAATCGTAATTCGACGATATAAGCGGAAAATTAGCATACTGCATCACATTACGGAAACTTTCGAGGCCACTGTCGAACTCGTGATTACCAATTGTAGAAGCGTTGTAACCCATTTCCGACATCAACTTAAGCACCACTTCGCCTTTGAAGAAATTGTAATACGGTGTGCCTTGCGAAAAGTCGCCACTATCGAGCAAAAGCAAATCGGGATCGAAAGTGCGCATTTTCTTAATGTAAGCCGAAATCCGGTTCATGCCTCCCCTACCCGGATATTTAGGGTCGTTATCGGGGAAAGGTTCAAAATGGCAATGCAAATCGTTGGTATGCATTATGGTTATTTTATCGAAACCATTAGAAGCCAGTGAGGGTAAAAAAAACAAACCGGCACCGGCAGCTGCCATATTCCTGATAAACATTCTTCTACTCGACATAATAAATCCTCCCATCGGCTTTGGCATTCACTTTTAAACCTTTATTGTTTAAATCTTCAATATAATCGATAATTGCATCGCGCAACAAATAGCCGGTATCGATACGTTTCTCGGCCCAGGTTAACACCTTCATCCCATCGCCGCCATTAGCTATATAATCGCTTGTAATCATCCAATATTTTTTATTTACATCAACCTGCAAACCTTCAATTTTAATATCAATTGCTTTACTGTTGAGCATACCAAAAGTAATGCCGGCCACTCCTTCACCTTTTCGTGTTGTAATATAATCGGCCAAATCAATCACCTGTTTACCTGTAAGTTGAAGTATTACCAATTGATTTTCGAAGGGCATAATTTGGTAGGCGTTCAATATTTTAATTTCGCCCTGCGGCAACGAAGCCCTTATTCCTCCATGATTAAATAACGAGAATTGCACCTGAACCTCAGGGGCATGTTGCTTACAGTAAGCGTTGCCCACATCGAGAATTAAATTGCTCAAAAAATTGCTAAGCGGACTTTCGGGCCGGTAGCTCGTCAAACCCTGTTCGGTATAACCAATTATCCTCGACATTTTTTGATCCACTTCGATTTTGTATGGAGCCAAAATTTGATTAAAAGCTTCGTCGGTTATCGAATCGGTATTAATGTTGATTGACATGTTTTTGTAACCATAGCTCGTAGTTTCGCTTATTGTACGGCACGAAAACAGGAAAAAAATCAAAAAGCCAGCTATTAACAGTCGAATGTTCATTACTTCACGTTTAATTATTCTTTTTTTGAAAAGAAATTATCTTATTTTGGCTGAACGTTATGCTTAAAAACATTTAAGCGCTTAAACTGTTCAACATTTCTTATAATATAAAATGGCAAATTTTAAATATCGTCATTTTATTTATAAACGTTCAAATTGTATAATGAGTGTAAAATTAAGTTTTTTAATTTATGCCCGAAAATGCTTTTAGAAATATCGCTTCATTTATAAAAAAATCAAACATTCAGTTCATCATATTAATTGGATTTTTTATTTTCCATATTCAGTTTGCACAGGCCCAGGAGCACAAAACAATTGTTGCAAAAAAAGGCGATGGAATATACAAAGTACTGCGCGATAACAATATTCCCGCCTCCTATGTCGATGAATTTATAGAACTAAATAAATCAACATTAAAAGGTAGCAAAGAACTCAAAAGTGGGTACAAATACAAACTTCCTATTATTGAAAACAAAAGCACGGCGCCAGCACAAAAAAACGAAAACGACAACAACAATAGCGGAAAGGCAATTAAACGTTTTGAAATATTTGGCGACAAATACCAGGATGTTGTTATTGAAAGCAACGAATTGAACGGTGCTGTTTATTATTTGGTTTCGGGACATGGCGGCCCCGATCCGGGAGCTGTTGCCAAATACAACGGCAAAACCCTTTGCGAAGATGAATATGCTTACGACATTACGCTTCGGTTAGCACGAAACCTTTTGGCTAAAGGAGCAACAGTTTACATGATAACGCGCGACAATAACGATGGCATACGCGATGGTTGGCACCTGCCTGCCGACAAAGACGAGGTTTGCTACCCCAACCGCACAATTCCAATTAATCAAAACGCACGTTTAAAGCAACGCACCCAGGCTGTTAATTCATTGTACAAACATAACAAAGGCAAATACCAACGATTAATTGTTGTGCATGTTGATTCGCGCAGTAAGGGCGAAAACATTGATGTATTTTTTTATTACGACAAACGTAGCGACAAGGGGAAAAAACTGGCTACCAACCTACGCAACACATTCGACCGCAAATATCGCCAACACCAACCCGGAAGAGGTTATCACGGCACAGTTTCGGATCGGAACTTATACTTATTAAAGTATTCGTGGCCTGTTGCCACTTTTATCGAACTGGGCAACATTAACCACGAGCGCGACTTAAGGCGAATTATTATTGACGATAACCGGCAAGCCTTGGCCAACTGGCTGTGCGAGGGACTTGAGAACGATTTTTCAAATAACAAGTAAAATGGAAAACGAACCTGTTATCCTGTTCGATGGTGTATGTAACTTATGCAATGCTTCGGTTCAATTAATTTTAAAATACGAACGTGACAGAAACTTTCGTTTTGCAGCACTTCAAAGCAACGCAGCTAAAAGCATCCTTGAAGATTTTTCCAACGAAAAAATAAGCGATTCGGTTTTGCTTATCGAAAACGGAAAACTTTATCAGCAATCGGACGCAGCACTGATGATTGCCCGCAAACTGAACTATTTCAGGCACCTATATTTCTTGATTTATCTACCTCAATGGATAAGGAACCCGATTTACAACTTAATAGCCAAATATCGGTACAGATTATTTGGAAAAAAAGAGCAATGTATGGTTCCCGACGAGCAAGTTATAAAACGATTCCTTTAACAAAGGAAATTACCAGCTACCGCCGGCACCACCGCCGCCAAAGCTACCTCCGCCAAAGCCACCAAAACTGCCAAAGCTGCTGCCTCCGCCAAACGAGCCCGATCCACTGCTAAAATCGTTGAACAAGCCTGAATTACCTCGACGTGAACCACCCAACATCCCCATGGCCAGCCAAAACGGCAAACTACTACGTCCACCGGCCGAATAAAACGACTTGCGCCTACGGCCAAATAATATTGGGAAAACCACAAAGATGAGTAAGAAAATCAAAAAGGGACTAAAACCACCTTGCCCTTCGACATGTTTTGCATATTGCTGGTAGTTGTATTCTCCTTTGGTTAAATCAATCAGCACAGAGGTTCCCCTGTCGATACCGCCATACATATCGTTATTTTTAAACCGAGGTATCAACTCATTTTCGACCACTTGATTAGCCGTAGCATCGGGTACTGCTCCTTCGAGCCCGTACCCAACAGCAATAAAAGCTTCACCTTTCGATGTTGATGTTTTGGGCTTTACCACCATTAAAATACCGTTGTTATATTTAGCTCCGCCAACACCCCATTTTTCACCCAAACGAAAAGCATAATCGGATATCTGATAATCGGAAAGGGAGTTGACGGTAACCACCGCAATTTGTGTCGATGTGGCAGCAAAATAATCAACCAGTTTACGTTCAAGAGCAGCTCGTTGATCTCGACTGAGCACATTGGCAAAGTCGTTTACCAAAACAGGCGGCTCTGGCCTTTGTGGTAAATCGTTGGCCACAACAAAAATAGCGGCCAATAATGATGCTATAATTAATAATAGTTTTCTCATTGTATTCTATTTTCCATAAGAAATTTCGTCGGCAAGCTCATTCACATCGTCGGTTTGATATGGGAAATGTTTTTGAAGCTGCAGACCGGCCTGAATAATACCGGTAGTGAGCCCCATAGCATACTTTCCTTCTTTGAAAAAACCGATAATCAGGTCGCGGGTTGCATCCCAGAAACCATTTTCGACCTTAGCATTAATACCAATATCGCCTAAAATAGCAAGTTTCTTATCGTCGATGGCCAAATAAAAAAGCACACCGTTACGTTGTTCGGTTTTGTGCATTTTCAATTCAGCAAACCAGTAAGCAGCCCTATCGAGCTCATTATCTGCACACTTACTTTCAACATGCAACCTTATTTCTCCCGAAGTGTTCAACTCGGCAGTCTGAATAGCTTCGGCAATTTGTTTCTTTTCTTCTTCGTTAAAAAATTTTGAAGGTATCGTCATGTAATTATCTTTTAAAATTGAACTTCGGGAGCACGTTCGGCACCACTTTGAGCTTCGAAATACGCTTTCTTTTCGAAACCAAACATATTGGCCATAATATTCTGCGGAAACTTGCGGATGTAAACATTGAACTGCTGGGCTGTTTCGTTGAATTTCATTCGTTCAACAGTTATGCGATTTTCGGTACCTTCGAGCTGTGCCTGCAAATCGCGAAAATTTTGGTTGGCTTTTAAATCGGGATATTGCTCCATCACCACCATTAAACGGCTCAAAGCTGAACTAAGCCCTGATTGTGCTTCCTGAAAATTTTGCAATGCTGCAGCATCTAAGTTCGACGGATCGATAGTAACCTGTGTTGCCTTTGCCCTTGCATTGATCACCCCTTCGAGGGTTTCGCGCTCGTGCGATGCATAGCCTTTAACTGTATTTACCAAATTGGGAATAAGGTCGGCCCTGCGCTGGTAAACGTTTTCAACCTGCGACCACTGGGCGGTTACACCTTCTTCCATCATCACCATGTTGTTGTACGATTTGCGCACGCTACCAAAAAGCAATAATGCAATTGCGCCAACTACTAATAAAACTATTACTGATTTCTTCATTTTTATTAATTTTTAAAACCGGAATAAAGTAAACAAAAACCTAAGCCATTAGTACCTTACAAATCGATAAGCTGTAAGTTTTTGTCGATTAACGTTGCATTTACAACAAAAAGCAATCCATTGAAAAAGGAATGACAGCTTGGCAGTAAGAATATTTTTAGAAGGAATAATGGAATGGTGGAATATTGGGGAAATGGGGATGTTGGCGTGCTGGGATTATTGGAATATTGGAATAATGGAATGGTTATTGGTCATTGGAGTATTGGTTATTGTTCATTGATTATTGATTATTGATTATTGGTCATTGGATTTTGGATTTTGGTCATTGGGGGATTGAGGTGGGTACTGCATAGTTCCG
>DAOSWJ010000018.1:0-5449 GCA_035380005.1 Prolixibacteraceae bacterium
ACGGCAACAGGCTCGACAGGTACAATGCAACTGTTGCCTACACCGACGGACAAAAACCTACTGCCATTTTTCAGCGGGGCTACTACACCCGGTTGAGCATGGCTGCATGGAACTGGCGCGATGGCCAACTTAGCCAAGAATGGACATTTGATTCAAACGACTCGGGCAATGGCGCTTACTACGGACAAGGCAATCACTCCATACACGTAATTGATGCAAATGCCGACGGTTTTCAGGATATTGTTACCGGAGCATCGGTTATTTCGGGCAACGGCAAAGGAATACACACCAGCAAAATGGGACACGGCGATGCCACCCATGTAACTTATATGATTAAAGGCGAAAACCGCCCTTTAATTTACATGCCACACGAAAACAAAAAAGATGCGTTACGCTGCGGTATGCCGATACAGGCGAAATTATTTTCCAGCACAAAAACAGCACAGATGTAGGGCGCGCATGTGCTGCCGAAATCGATCCCAATGTTCCCGGCTTCCATTTTTGGGCAAGCAGTGGCTTGGGCCTTTACAATATAAATGGCGACTATGCAGGTTCAATTCCCAATTCGATAAATTTTGTTATTTGGTGGGACGGCGATTTGAGCCGCGAGCTAATGAACAGCAACCGCATCGACAAATGGAACATCAGGGCCGGATCGGCAAAAAACCTTTTAACCGGAGCATCAACCAGCTCAAACAATGGCACCAAATCGACACCTACATTGCAGGCCGACCTGTTTGGCGACTGGCGCGAAGAACTGATTTTAAGGAACATAAGCAATAATTCATTACGAATTTATACTACAACCATACCTACCGAACATCGTCTTTACACGCTTATGCACGACCCGGTTTACCGTGTAGCAATATCGTGGCAAAATTCGTCGTACAACCAACCACCCCACCCCGGTTTTTATTTGGCAAGCGACATGGATTTCCCCTTACAACAACCCAATATCGAAATGCTAAAAGGTTACTACCGTGGTTCAGGCAACATTATCAAAAACCTTATGGTAAACGATTTGCTTAATGCTTCGGAATGGAAAATCGACCTTTCGTTAAACCCCGAGAACTCGGTTTATACCAATAAAACTGCTTTTGCCGAAGGTTTGCCCGAACAACTAATTGGCAGCGAATGGATCAGCCCTTCGAGCAATTCAAACCTCTGGACAGGCAACGATACCCTTGCCACTTTCGAAGTAACCAGCGATGCGAGCATTTCGGTTATTTATCCCGAAGAGGCCCCTGTGCCGCAATGGCTTCAAAATTTCGAACAAAAATCAAACCCTATAAGCATTTCAACCCCCATTACCAGCCCAAAAAACATGGTGCTCTTTCAGCAAAATTACACAGCAGGTCAAACGGTTGTTTTAGGACCAACATCAAGCAGTGGCAACTCTGGCTATCCAATGTATTTTGTATGTGCACTGCCCAAGCAAAACAACAGCAACAGCATACAAAATCACAAACAGCTACATATAAAAGTATATCCTAACCCGGTTAAAAATGAAGCAACAATTCAATACCGGCTCGAGCAAAGCCAAAAGGTAAACATACAATTGTTCGACCTTAGCGGTAAGCTAATAACAAACATCGACAGTGGGCATAAGCCACAAGGCACCGACCTACTCATATTCAACACAAGCCACTTACATTCAGGAATATACCTCCTCAAAATAAGCACCCAAAAACATGTAATGCAACAACGAATAATTGTAAGCAACTGAAAAATATAAAAGCATGACAACCATATCGACACTCAAAACATTTTTTGGCAAACTAAGGCAAACAGCATTACTGATACTGCTTAGTTCTTTAAGCATTTTTGCACAACAAACCGAAATACAATACCTTTCGGGAACAGGCTTTGGGCAAACTACCGAATGGGATTTTTATTGTTCCGACGGTGCCAACAGCCAAAAATGGTCAAAAATTGAAGTGCCCTCACAATGGGAGTTACAAGGTTTTGGTGAATATACTTACGGACGTTGGTACAAACAAAAAGGAAAAACACCAAGCGACGAAACCGGCCATTACAAAACCACTTTTTTTGTTCCCGAACAATGGAGCAACAAAGTAATCAACATTGTTTTTGAAGGTGTTATGACCGACACAAAAGTTCTGATTAACGGCAAACAGGCCGGCGAAATACACCAAGGTGGATTTTATCGGTTCAAATACAATATTAACGAGCTGCTTGAGCCTGGAAAAGAAAACCTGCTTGAGGTAATGGTGTGGAAACATTCGTCGGACCGAACAGTAAATGCTGCCGAACGAATGGCCGACTGGTGGCTTTTTGGGGGCATTTACCGCCCTGTTTATCTCGAAATATTGCCCCAAAACCACATCGCACAACTCAAAGTTGACGCCAAAGCCGATGGATCATTCACCGGTCATTTAAAACTCGAAAACATTACTAAAAATGCCGTTTTGCGCTATACGGTTAGCGACACAAACGGAAAAGAATTTGCTACTTACGAATCGGAAATCGAAAAGGGGGCTAAAAATATTGTTATTGAGAACAAATGGGAAGGGATAGAAGCATGGACTCCCGAAACACCCAATTTGTATTACTTAAATATTGAACTGGCCGAAAAAAACAAAACACTTCACAGCATTACCGAACGAATAGGCTTCCGTACCATCGAAGTGAGGCCAAAGGACGGCATATATTGCAACGGAACAAAAGTAATATTGAAAGGTGTAAACCGCCACACTTTCTGGCCCGAAGGCGGCCGTTGTACCAACCAATCAATATCGGTAATGGATGTAAACCTGATTAAGGAAATGAATATGAATGCTGTGCGTTGCCATTATCCACCCGACAAACATTTTCTAGATGCATGCGATTCGCTGGGCTTGTTTTTCATCGACGAGTTGGCTGGCTGGCAAAACGCATACAACACTGTAATTGGCTCCAAACTGGTTGAGGAAATGATTAACCGCGATGTGAACCACCCATGTGTTATTCTTTGGAGCAATGGCAACGAAGGCGGCTGGAACTACAACATCGACCCGCTTTTTGAACAGCTCGACCCACAAAAACGCGACGTAATACATGGCTGGGCCGATTTCGACGACATCGACACCCATCATTATCCGCAATACCAAACAGGTGTTCACCGCTTTAACGATGGCGAAAAAATATTCATGCCTACCGAATTTCTACACGGCCTGTACGATGAAGGCCACGGTGCAGGTCTCGACGATTTTTGGGCAAAATGGACCAGTTCGCCCCTTTTTGCAGGCGGTTTTCTTTGGGCATACAACGACGATGCCGTTGTGCGCACCGACCTCAACGATTCGCTCGACTCCGACGGCCAACATGCCCCCGACGGTATAGTAGGACCTTTCCGCGAGAAAGAAGGCAGTTTTTTCACCATAAAAGAAGTTTGGGCACCAATTCAATTCGAACCGCTGATGATTACCCCTTCGTTTAAAGGCGAACTGTTCGTTAAGAACACCTATTTGTACACCAACCTCAATGAA
Source organism: Prolixibacteraceae bacterium (assembly GCA_035380005.1). Lineage (GTDB taxonomy): Bacteria > Bacteroidota > Bacteroidia > Bacteroidales > Prolixibacteraceae > Roseimarinus. Next base: position 3,489 of record DAOSWJ010000018.1, read on the forward strand.
TGCAAATTGGCTTTCGAAGTAAAAAAGATCCCCGGTCCATGGGAAAAACCCGATATTACGAGCATTGCATCAGGCACAATTTCGCTCCCATCGATATTTCCGGGCGAAACCCGAAAAGTTAAAATGAACTTGCCCAATAACTTTTTCGATGGCGATGTGCTAACCATAACAGCTACCGATAAGTTTGGAAAAGAAATTTACACCTGGACCTGGCCAATTAAAACAAGCGCCGAATACCTGCAAACAAAACTCGCAAGCAATACATTAACAAACAAAGCAAAAATTGAACAGCAAACAAACTCAGTTACACTTTCTACATTAGGCGTTAGCATTTCGTTTAATACCCAAAACGGTTTAATCGAGAAAGTAGAAACCACCAAAGGTGAACTGCCATTTAACAACGGGCCAATTCCGGTTGGCATGAAAGCAACTTTCGAACGTTACGAAGCGCGCACCGAAGGCAACAATGCCGTGTTCACAGCATGGTACAAAGGCGGAATCGACTCCATACGCTGGGAAATGCACCCCGATTGCAAACTAAAAATGAGCATGATCGCACTCAATAAAGCAACCAACGACGGCGGTTTCGATGGTGGTTATGTCGATGATAAAATCGACCTATGGGGCATCACATTCAGTTTTCCCGAAAGCCAATCAACCAACATCACCTGGTTTGGCAAAGGGCCATATCGTGTTTACAAAAACCGCATAAAAGGAACTACTTACAACTTATGGCAAAAAGCATACAACAACACCATAACCGGCGAAGACTTTGGCAACCTTGTTTATCCCGAATTTAAAGGTTACCACGCGAACATTTACTGGGCTAAAATTGGCACCAAACAAAATGTCCCCATCACCTTTGCCTCCGAAAACAACAACCTGTTTTTGAGGCTATTCACACCACAAGAACCTGCAGGTACCTTAAGGCGGTCGCTTCCTCATTTTCCCGAAGGCGATTTGTCGTTCCTGTACGAAATAAATGCCATAAGGGCTTTTAAACCAACCAGCCAAATGGGTCCACAAAGCGAACCATCGAGCATTAGGATTAAAAGTGGCGACGATGGAATACCTATGACAATTTGGTTCGATTTTTCTGTAAACAACTAATCTGAGGAACAACACTATGAAGAAAATAAACATCATAATCCTGATCGCATTTGTAGCTCTCGCTTACGCATGCAAGGCCGACAGCTACCCCGGTTGGACAAAAAATGTTGGTGCACAATCATTCCCCGAATCGGGAAACATCGTAAATGCTACAAAGATGGGTGCCCAAAACAATGGGCTCATTGTTTCGACCAAAGCAATACAGGCTGCTATTGACTCATGCGCTGCACTTGGGGGCGGAAAAGTTGTTTTTGACCCGGGCATGTACCTTACAGGTGCACTTTTTGTAAAAAGCAACGTAAACCTCCATATAGGCCAGGGAGTTGAACTAAGGGCTGCCATTGGGCTCGAACATTACCCCGATATTGACACCCGTGTTGCAGGAATAGAAATGGTATGGCCGGCAGCAGTTATCAACATTATTGATCAAGAAAATGCAGCACTAACAGGGAAAGGAACCATCCACGCACAAGGCCGATATCATTGGGAAAGATACTGGTCGCTAAGGGAAGAGTACACCCCAAAAGGTTTGCGCTGGGCATCCGATTACGATTGTAAACGAGTACGCACAGTTTTAGTTTCGAACTCCAAAAACATAACCCTCAGCGATTTAACCATGCTGCAAGCAGGCTTTTGGACCGTACATGTTTTGTATGCCGAAAATGTTACTGTAAAAGGCCTAACCATCAACAACAATATTGACGGACACGGCCCATCAACCGACGGGATCGACATCGATTCATCATCGAAAATACTGATTGAAGAATGCGATATAGACTGCAACGATGACAACATTTGCCTCAAAGCCGGCCGCGATGCCGACGGGCTTAGGGTGAACCGCCCAACCGAAT
>DAOSWJ010000018.1:5459-9200 GCA_035380005.1 Prolixibacteraceae bacterium
TGTGCTCGTACGCAATTGTGTTACCCATCGCGGCAGCGGACTAATCACCTTTGGAAGCGAAACTTCGGGCGAAATACGCCATGTTGTTGCACACAATCTGCAAGCCAACAACACCAGCTGTGCCATCAGGTTCAAGTCGGCACTCACACGTGGTGGTGGTGTTAACAATATCATCATCAACAACATCGAAATCAACAATGTGCGTACACCCATCGAAGCCACTTTAAACTGGAACCCTTCGTACAGTTATGCCACACTCGAAAACGAAATGCATCAAATACCGGCACACTGGGAAGTAATGCTCGAAGAAGTTCCTGAAGAACAAGGAATTCCGGCATTTAAAAACGTACAAATAAGCAACATAACCGCAAAAGGGTCAAGCATGGGCATCAATGCCGAAGGTATCGAAGCTTCGTACCTCGAAAATTTCACCTTTAACAACATACAAATCGAAGCCGATGATCCGGGACGTGTACTGTTTACCAAAAACTGGGTGTTCAACAATGTGACCATTGTGGGCAAAAACGGTAAAAAAATGAAAGCCGACAACAACATCGGAATTGAGTTTAACGAAAGCAATTTGTCATTACGATGAACACAATAACAACATATCTATTCATAGTAGTATTATTTTTTGCAGTTAGGGCACAAGCTTCATCAACCGAACCTAACTGGCACAAAACAGTAGGAGCACAAAGCTTTCCTGCCAAAACCGAATTATTCTGCGTTAACAACGCCAGCACAATGCCCGACACCATCAACAATTGGGCACCTTTCATTCAACAAACCATCGACAAATGCCAACAACATGGTGGTGGAATTGTATATTTCAAACCCGGCACTTACCGCACAGGCTCAGTTTTTATTAAGGAAAATGTGAATTTTAGGATCGACGAAGATGTTACCCTGCAAGGTATTGCCAACGAAGCATTTTACCCATTAATCCACACCCGTATTGCCGGTGTCGAAATGGAATGGCCCGCTGCTTTGGTGAATATAATTGGCGTACAAAATGCAGCCATTACCGGAAAAGGAACCATCGATGGCGAAGGAAAATACTTTTGGGACAAATTTTGGAACATGTTTCCCGAATACGATCAAAATGGCTTGCGATGGGCGCTCGACTACGATTGCCAACGCCCCAGGCTCATTCTTGTTTCCGATTCGAAGAATATTACCCTAAAAAACACAAGGCTTGAAGAACCCGGATTCTGGACTGTTCATCTGCTTTATTCCGAAAATGTTACAGTCGATTCTCTAATCATACGCAATAACATCGATGGCCACGGCCCAAGTTCCGATGGCATCGACATTGATTCATCGACACGCATTTTGGTTCAAAACTGCGACATTGACTGTAACGACGACAATTTCTGCCTTAAAGCCGGCAAAGATGCCGATGGACTGAGGGTAAACAGGCCAACCGAATATGTGCTGATAAGAGATTGCATTGCACGGGCAGGTCACGGTTTAATCACTTTTGGAAGTGAAACATCGGGAGGAATACGCCATATATTTGCCAGCAACCTGAAAGCAACCGGCACACTTTATGGCATTCGGCTTAAATCGGCAAAAACAAGGGGCGGAATTATCGAAAATGTACACATTAGCAATATTGAAATGGACGATGTGTTTGTGCCCATCAGAGGAACATTAAATTGGTTCCCGAAATACAGCTACAGCAAATTGCCCCAAGGCGTTGAAGAAATACCCGAACATTGGAAAACACTTGCAAAAAAAGTAAAAAAGAAAGATGGTATCCCTACCTTTCGAAACTTTACTATCGAAAACATAAAAGCAACAAGAGCGGGCTCAGCAATTGAAGTTACGGGTTTAAAAGAATCGAAAATCAGTGGCTTCGTTATCGTCGATACCCACATCGATTGTAAGCGCCCTGGTTACATCAATTACGTTTCGGACTGGACTTTCGACAACGTGACAATTGTACCGCTATCGAACGAGGCATTGACCGAAGAAAATGCCGATAACATTAAATGGATTAACCAGTAAACCAACAAAAATGGCAAATTGTAATTCAAATCGTTTTTTCATAACAATTGGCATAATCACATTATTCGCAATTGCAACAGCTTGTAGCAACAATACAAACGAGAAATACGAAGATTGGCCACAAATTACCAGTCAGCAAAAACCATGGACACGTTGGTGGTGGATGGGCAATACTTACGACAAACCAAGCATAACAGCTCAACTCGAAGCCTTTGCCCAAGCCGGAATAGGTGGCGTTGAAATAACGCCGATTTACGGAACCAATGGTTACGAAGAACAATCGGTCGATTTTTTATCGCCTAAATGGATCGACATGCTCGAACACACCATAAACGAAGCCGAAAGGTTAGGCATGCAAGTGGATATGGTTATGGGTACCGGTTGGCCATTTGGTGGCCCGCAAGTCGAACCCGAATTTGCAGCTAGCAAGCTGAGCATTCAAAAATACGAACTCGAAGCCGGGCAAGTATTCGAAAACGAAATTAGCATACGTGACCCTAAACAAAAAGGGCTGGCCAAACTGCAAAAACTTATAGCTATTGACCAAAATGGTGAGTTAACTGATATTATGCCTTTGCTGAAAGACGAAAGAATCAAATATGCATCATCTACAAAATCAACCATTTATGCAATTTTTTGCGCAAAAACAAGACAACAAGTAAAACGCTCGGCTCCAGGTGGTGCTGGTTACACCCTCGATCATTATTCAGCCGAAGCTTTTACCGATTATGCACTGCCTTTTACAGAAGCACTTGCACCTGTAAAAAACAAAATACGGGGAATGTTTAACGACAGCTACGAAGTTTATGGCGCCGATTTTTCGCCTGTTTTTCTTGAAGAGTTTCAAAAGCGCAGACACTACGATTTACTGAATCACATTCAGACATTAGCAAAACCCGACAATTCAGCCAATTACAAACGCTTACTTTGCGATTACCGCGAAACATTGGCCGATATGCTGCTCGAAAACTTTGCCAACAACTGGACACAATGGAGCCACAACAACAGCTTTATTACCAAATATCAGGCACACGGATCGCCGGGCAACCTGATTGATTTGTATGCGGCTGCCGATATTCCCGAGTGCGAGGTTTTCGGATCGCCAAAGTACGACATACCCGGTTATCGGCGCGACACCAACAATGTACGGCATGGCGATTCAAACAAAATGATGCTGAAATTTGCTTCGTCGGCAGCACACTTACAGGGCAACGAGTTGGTTTCGTCTGAAACTTTTACCTGGTTGCGCGAGCATTTCAAAACAGCATTATCGCATTGCAAACCTTTGGCCGACGATTTATTCCTTAGCGGCGTAAACCATATTTTTTTACACGGGTCAACCTTCTCGCCTGTCAACGAAGAATGGCCCGGCTGGAAATTTTATGCGTCGGTAAATTTTACACCGGCAAACACCATTTGGAAAGATGCCAAAAACCTTTTCGAATACATTGCCCGCTGCCAATCAATTTTACAATTGGCTAAAACCGATAACGAAGTGCTGCTCTATTTCCCGGTACACGATGTTTACACCAACAGCAACCCGCAATCGTTAATGCACATGTTGAGCATTCATACCATCGACGATTGGCTGCTACCCACTTCGTTCTACCAAATTGCTACTCAGCTCGACAGTGCCGGAATCGGTTTCGATTTCATTTCCGATTCGTTTGTTGTAAAAGCAAAAACCGAAAACGGAACTATCAAAACATCCGAAAACACATCGTACAAAAC
>DAOSWJ010000018.1:9300-21373 GCA_035380005.1 Prolixibacteraceae bacterium
AAGCAAAAACCGAAAACGGAACTATCAAAACATCCGAAAACACATCGTACAAAACGATAATAGTACCCGACACCGATGCATTACCAATTGAAACTCTTAGCCATTTACTAAAATTAAATTCGGAAGGGGCAGCTATAATTTTTGCAGGCCTGCCTGAAACGGTACCCGGACTTTTTGAACTCGAACAACGAGAGAATACACTAAAAAAGATGCTTAAAAGCACGCCAATTAAAATAAACAGTAAGCCAATTGAGCATCTAAATGAGCTTTCGATTTATGGCGAACAAAGTGCTAACCATGGATTAAAAATAATTCGCAAAAAACTGAATGGCAGCAAAATATATTTCGTAGCCAACCACAGCAATAAAAGCATCGACCAATTTGTACACTTTAATGCTCAAGGGCAAAACGTTTTATTAATGGATGCCCTTACACAAAAAACAGGCCTTGCAAAAACCAAACATATCGAAAAAGGTACCGATGTGTTGTTACAACTCGATCCGGGGCAAAGCATTTTTGTACATTTTTTAAACCAAGCAACAAAACACAAAAACTGGGAATATTTTGAACAAGGCAAACCTTATGAATTAACCGCACAATGGCAAATTGATTTTACCGAAGGTGGACCGGTATTGCCACAAAAATTGAATATTGAAAAGCTAGGCTCGTGGACAACTTTTGGCACCGAGTACGAAAATTTTTCGGGTACGGCACGCTACACAACCTACTTCGAGCTACCAGATTCTGACATCAAAAATTGGCAGCTTCATTTGGGCGATGTGCGCGAAAGCGCTCGGGTATTTGTAAACGGCAAATATGCAGGCACTTGCTTTGCGCATCCTTTCAAAATCGACATTTCGGACTACCTTAGCACAGGTAAAAACCAACTCGACATTGAAGTGACCAATTTGGCAGCTAACCGCTTAAGGGCTTTGGAAATTTCAGGAAAAGAATGGAAGAAATTCCACGAAATAAACATGGTCAACATTCATTACCAAAAGTTCGACGCAACAAAATGGGATATTTTACCTTCGGGCCTTTGCTCCCCGGTAACACTAATCCCACTCAACTAATCACTAATCATTCTTATATTGACTAATGACCATAACAAAAAGTAACCATTTAAATAGATAATTATGAGCAGGATTACACGTACAACATTAACCCTACTTTTACTGATGCTTACAATGGGCGGGCTTCAGGCACAAAAAGCCACTAGCCCCGAAATAATTCTTGAAAAAATGCAACTGGCCAACAAATATTTCATGGAAAAATGGCCCGATGTAGGCAAAACCATTGTTACCAACCGCGAACGCCCCAGCAACATTTGGACACGCGCAGTATATTACGAAGGGCTTATGCAGCTTTACAGCATCGATCCCGATCAAAAATATTATCAATACGCAGTTGACTGGGGCGAATTTCACAAATGGGGCTTCCGAAGCGGAAACTATACCCGAAATGCCGACGACCAATGTGCAGGCCAAACATACATCGAGTTGTACCAAATTGACCCAAAACCCGAACGAATCGAAAATATTATTGAATGTATCGACAATGTATGCAACAACGAAGCCAACGACGATTGGAACTGGATTGATGCAATACAAATGGCCATGCCAATTTATGCACAGTTGGGTGTTTTGTTGAACGACCAAAAATATTTCGAAAAAATGTACCAAATGTACATGTTTACCCGCAACCAACATGGCGAAAAAGGGCTTTGGAATCCCAAAGACAAACTTTGGTGGCGCGATGCCGATTTCGACCCACCATATACCGAACCAAATGGCGAAGATTGCTATTGGTCGAGGGGAAACGGTTGGGTGTATATGGCATTGGCCAGGGTTATGACCATTATGCCAAAAGACGGGCCACATTACAAACAATATTTAAAAGATTTCAAAGCCATGACAAAAGCATTGGCCAAAGTTCAACGCGAAGATGGAACGTGGAATGTTAGCCTTCACGATCCCAACAATTATGGTGGCATGGAGCTTTCAGGTACTGCCATGTTTGTTTACGGAATGGCCTGGGGCATCAACAACGGAATACTTTCGGAAAAAAAATATTTACCAATTGTTGAAAAAGCATGGAATGCAATGATTAACGACTGCCTACACCCCAACGGATTTTTGGGATATGTTCAAAGCACAGGCAAAGAACCCAAAGATGGTCAGCCGCTTACTTACGACAAAATACCCGATTTTGAAGACTATGGCCTTGGCGCTTTCCTATTTGCCGGAAAAGAAATGTATGTGTTAATGAACAAATAACCCATCAATCCTTTATTCCAATATTCCATTAATCCACATAAAATGCTCAAAAATATCACGTTAATCCTACTGGCTTTCATAACGGTCTCATGTGTAAAACCCGAAAAGGAAGCTTACTTGTTTTCGTATTTCACCGGTCGGGGCGAGGATGGTCTGCACCTTGCATACAGCCACGACGGGTTGAACTGGCATGCCATTAACAAGGGCCAATCGATACTGGAACCCACTGTGGGCAACGATAAGCTAATGCGCGATCCGTGTATAGCACAAAGCCCCGACGGGAAACTCCACATGGTATGGACTACCGGATGGTGGGACAAATACATTGGATATGCCAGTTCAAACGATCTGATTAACTGGTCGGAACAAAAAAGCATTCCGGTAATGGAGCACGAGCCCGAAGCAAAAAACAGCTGGGCACCTGAGATTTTTTATGACAGAGAGAAACAATGCTTTCACATATTTTGGGCAACAACCATTCCCGGCCGTCATTCCGAAGTTGCCGAGTCGGAGCGCGAAAAAGGGCTCAACCACCGCATGTATGCCACATCGACTGCCAATTTTGAAAAATTTGAACCAACGCACATGTTTTTTAACCCCGATTTTAGCGTGATTGATGCTACAATTATTGAGCACAGCGGTGAATTTGTAATGATTATAAAAAATGAAAACCCCAACCCACCTGAAAAAAACCTGCGCATTACAAAAGCAACCAATCCCGATGGGCCATATCCAACAGAAGTATCGGAGCCTATAACAGGCAATTACTGGGCCGAAGGGCCTACGCCACTTAAGGTTGGCAAATATTGTTACGTATATTTCGATAAGTACCGCGAAAAAAAATACGGCGCGGTACGAACACTCGATTTTGAAACTTGGGAAGATGTTTCCGACTCGTTAAACTTTGTGCCGGGCACCAGGCATGGCACTGCTTTTAAAGTTGAACAAAAAGTTTTAGACCAACTGCTTGCTCATTTTAACTAAATTTGAGGAAAATATAAAAACTACAGAAGATGAGGTATTTATTTATAATTAGCGCACTACTACTAATTACACACAACACTTGGGCACAAGCCCCTAAAACCGATGTTAGCCTGTTTATGCGTTCCGACAGCACAAAATACTTATCGGAAGTAAGCGAAAAAACAGGCGATTTATACAAAACAATTGGACATCATGGCCCTGCTGTCGAAAACCAATGGTTAGCACTACGCATGTATTTCGACCATAAAGCCGCCATCGATGTTTACAATAAAGCAAAACCTGGCCTCGAACTAAAACAAGCCCGTTGGTACCCAACCCCAGAACAACAAAAAGATGGCTGGGGTGCCGATTATTACAAAGTTGGCAGCACTGTTGGTTTAGGAGGCATACGCTTGTGGGATGGCGAAAAGGTTATAAAACTCGATCCGGTTAGCATGCGTACGGCCCGTGTAAAAAGAGAAACCAACTCGGCATATATGGAGATGCTTTCGGAAGGTGTTAATTACAAAGACACTCAAGTTGACATTTTGGTTAGGGTTACTGTTTATTCCAACTGTCGCGAAGCCAAAGTTGAAGCATTTTCACTCTCCGACATACCGGTTCAATTTGTAACCGGAGTAAATTACCATAGCAACCACTGGCAACAAATAGGTGTTGGCTATATTGCTGCATGGGGACTTCATCCCGAAGATGTTGCTGCCGAAACAATATCGTTGGGAGCTGCAATTATTTATAATCCAAAAGATTTTCTCGATCGGATTGACGATGGTAAACAACATTTGCTGATCAGTAAACCAACAAAAATGCTGCAAACCCGCATAACATCGGCCTGCGAAAGAGAAATAGAAATAAACACTTTCGAAAAATTTGTCGAATACCTGGAAAAACTGTGATAAAAGAAATTCGGTTTGCATCCCAATAACTTGAGCCAAATAATCATTAACCTATAATTCAATACCTATGAAGCTTTTATATTTGATTACTGTATTTTCGATGCTTTTATTTTCGGCATGCACCAAAAAATCGGAAAATCGAACACTTTATATCATCGGCGATTCAACCGTAAAAAACGGACAAGGCGATGGGGCCGGCGGCTTATGGGGATGGGGCGACTTTATTCCTCAACTTGTCGATACGGCTAAAATAAAGGTAGCAAACCATGCCCGTGGCGGAACAAGTAGCCGTACTTTCCGCACCTTAGGTTTATGGGCTCCTGTTTTGGAACAAATTAAACCCGGCGACTATGTTTTCATCCAGTTTGGACACAACGACAGCAGCAACATTAACGACGAAAGCAGGGCCAGAGGTACGATTAACGGCTCAGGAAACGAAACCGAAGAAATAGACAACCTGCTTACACACGAGCACGAAATTGTTCATACTTATGGTTGGTACATCCGCCAATACATTACCGAAATAAAATCGAAAGGCGGAATACCTGTTATATTTTCACCAATACCGCGCAACAATTGGTCCGAAGGGAAACTTCCCCGCAACAACATCAACAGTTATGGCATGTGGGCACAACAAGTTGCCGAGGAAGAGAAAGTAACATTCATCGATCTGAACAACGAATTTGCAACAGCACTCGAAGAAATTGGCGAACAAAATGTTACAGGCAATTATTTCTTCGAACACGACCACACGCACACAAGTGCCAAAGGTGCCGCACTTGCAGCTACTATTATTGCCAATGAAGTGCGAAAAGCCGATGAGCTAAAAATAGCAAAATACTTCCCCACCAATAAACAAACCGTATTACCTGAGCCAATTAGGGTTTTCCTTGTTGGCGATTCGACAGTGGCAAACGGAAAAGAAACCATTATTGGCTGGGGAAAAATGCTGCCCAATTTTTTTATCGAACAATGTGTAAGCATTATCAATAAGGCTCGTGGAGGGCGCAGCAGCCGAAGCTATCGTTTCGAAGGCTTATGGGCCGAAGTTGAAGACCAACTGCAACCCGGCGACTATGTGATCTTTCAGTTTGGCCACAACGACAGCGGCAATATCGACAAAGAAAAATTCCGCGGATCGTTAACAGGAATAGGCAACGATTCCCTTGTAATATCGCGCCCCGACAGCACACAAGAAACCGTTCACACCTACGGTTGGTACATGCAGCAATACATTAACGAAACCAAAGCGAAAGGTGCTACTCCAATTGTAATAAGCCAGGTAACACGCAACCGTTGGAACAATGGAAAAGTTGAAAGGGTTAACGACAGCTATGGCCTATGGTCGAAACAAGTAGCTGAAAAAGAAGGCGCCCTGTTTATCGATATCAACAACATTATTGCCGACAAATACGAAGAAATGGGAAAAGACGAAGTGAAAAAATTCTTCACCAACGACCACACCCACACCAACGAAACTGGTGCACTTTTCAACGCGGGAATAATAGCCGGCGAACTTTACAAATGTAAAAACATCGATTTACGTAAATACATTGTTTTTAACGAATAATTAAATTGCCCGATATGCCTTCAAAAGCACTTTTTGTAATAACTACATTTCTGTTTGCGCTTGTATCGTGCAATACCAAACCGCAAACCGAATGCTACTATTTTGGCAGCAAGAAATTATTTTCAAGTGGCACAGCTATTCAAAATCATGCAAAATACTCAAACGAAACCGGCTATGGTTTCGACTTCGAAAATAAAGATAAAGTTCAAGTTAAACCAGGGATAAACAGCTTTGCAAGTGCCGATGTACCTTTTTATTTTTCGGTAAAAAAACCCGAAGGCAATTACGAGGTGGAGATTACCTTTGGCAACCCATTGGTGGCATCATTAACAAATATTAAAGCCGAAGCACGGCGCTTATTGCTTAACAATTACAGTTTAAAAGCCGGTGAAAGCACAAGCAAAAAGTTTGTTGTTAACGTACGCTCACCCAAAATCGATAGCAATCGCGAAATTAAGCTTAAAGCACGCGAAGAAAATTACATGAACTGGGACAATCGCTTAACACTTGAGTTTTCGGGCACTAATGTTGCCATCCAAAAAATATGCATTCGCCCAATCGACAGTATTCGAACACTTTTTTTGGCCGGAAACTCAACCGTTACAGATCAGGATTGCGCACCATGGGCCTCGTGGGGGCAAATGATTACCGCTTACCTCGACCAACAAATTGTTGTGGCCAACTATGCCGAATCGGGCGAAGCGCTCAACACTTTTAAAGCACGAGGCAGGCTCGATAAGATAGAATCGCTGCTAAAGCCGGGCGATTACCTGTTCATTGAATTTGGCCACAACGACCAAAAACAACAGGGCGAAGGCATTGGTCCATGGCTATCGTTCAGCAACTTATTAATTGAATACATCGAAAGAGCACGCAATAAAGGGGCAATTCCGGTTTTAATCACCCCCACCCAACGAAGGTCGTTCAACAGCAACGGAGAAATTGAGTACACCCACAACGATTACCCGGCCGCCATGCGAAAAGTGGCCAAAAACTACAAAGTTCCTTTAATAGATTTAAACGAAATGACAAAAAAATTGTACGAAAGCTGGGGTCCCGAAACCTCAAAAACTGCTTTTGTTCATTTCGATGCCAATACTTTCCCCGGACAAAGCAAAGCCCTTGCCGACAACACCCACTTTAGCCCCTTTGGTGCTCATGAAATTGCACTTTGCGTTTTAAATGGAATTTGCGATAACAAACTTGAACTTGAAAAACACATTATTAACTTTGACAAAAACTACACACCCTACAAACCCAATATGCATCAAATGTGGAAAGTACCTATGAGCCCCCGCTTTGAAAGCACCAAACCTGACGGAAATTGAAAACATTAATCTTTGATACAATGAGAATACATAAGATCATTCTTTGCACATTTTTAATAGCAGCTACTGTTCAAGTAGCCTCGGCACAGCATCAACTTGTAATCGACACGCAAAAACCGATTGCCGATATTGCACCTACAATGTGGGGCGTATTTTTCGAAGACATCAATTTTGCTGCCGATGGAGGCATATATGCCGAACTGGTAAAAAACCGTTCGTTCGAATTTCATAACCCGCTTATGGGATGGAAAGTAAAAGGGCTTAGTGTTGACAAAGGAGAACTACTCATTATCAACCAAAAAGAAAACGAAGAAATCAACCCAAGATTTGTTCGTGCCACACTCTCGACAGAAAACGAAATTCAAGGGCTCGAAAACGAAGGTTTCAGGGGCATGGGCATCAAACAAAACGAGAACTATAAGTTCTACATCATGCTGCGTAGCCTTGAGCCAAACGTAAAAGTTAAAGTTGAAATCATCGGCAATGAAGATCAAATAGTTGGCAGCAATATCATAAACGCTACATTGAGCCAGCAATGGAATGAATATACTACAACCATAAAAGCAAATCGAACCATCGAAAAAGCAAAGCTAAGGGTACTTTTCGAAGGGCAAGGCATCATCGATATCGATATGGTTTCGCTTTTCCCTGAAAAAACCTGGAAAAACCGCCCCAAAGGGCTACGTGCCGATTTGGTTGAACTGCTCAATGGGCTCAACCCCGGCTTTGTCCGTTTTCCCGGCGGATGTATTGTCGAAGGCTACACACTCGACGAACGTTACCAATGGAAGAAAACCGTTGGCCCTATCGAAAACAGAGTTCTCATTAAATCGCGTTGGATGGACGAATTCAGGCACCGAGCAGCACCCGACTACTTTCAATCGTACGGTGTAGGTTTTTACGAATACTTTTTGCTTTCTGAAGATTTGGGCGCCGAACCTCTGCCCATTCTAAATTGCGGCATGGCATGCCAATACAACTCAAAAGAAGTCGCATCGATGGACGATTTACAACCATACATCGACGATGCACTCGATTTAATTGAATTTGCCAACGGATCAACACAAACCAAATGGGGAAAACTCAGGGCCGAAATGGGTCACCCCAATGCTTTCAACCTTAAATATATTGGCATTGGCAACGAACAATGGGGACCACAATACATTGAACGCTACAAAGAATTCCACCGTGTTTTAAAGGAAAAACATCCCGAAATCGAAATCATTTCGGCAGCTGGTCCAACCACCGACGAAAGAAACACCTATTTATGGAACGAATTAAAAAAACTGGACGCCGACATTGTTGACGAGCACTATTACAAACCCCCACAATGGTTTTTGGAGAATGCAACACGCTACGACTCGTTCGACCGTAACGGGCCTAAAGTTTTTGCAGGCGAATACGCTTCACATGTAAACACCGACAATAAAGCACCCGAAGCGCGCAACAACTGGCTGGCCGCACTTACCGAAGCCGCATTTATGACCGGTCTCGAACGTAATGCCGACGTGGTAATCATGACTGCTTACGCCCCGTTGTTTGCACACAAAGAAGCCTGGCAGTGGAACCCTGATATGATTTGGTTCAACAACCTCGAAGCCATGCCTACTCCAAACTATATGGTACAACAAGCCTTTTCGCTGAACAAAGGCGATAAAGCTTTGCCAATTACCGAAAACGGGATAGCATTAACAGGGCAAGACAGCCTTTACGCTAGTTCAACTATCGACAGCAAAAACAACCAATTGCTTATTAAATTGGTAAATGTTTCAAGCAATTCAAAATCGATAAAAATTAATACAAAAGGGAGCAAAGTTGATCCCAATTCGCAAATTGTTATTGAAACATTAAGCGGACAATTAGATACGTTTAACCAAGTTGGCAGCAAAAACAATTTCAGCAAACAGCAACAAAAGGTTGAATACAACAAAGGCGTTCCGCAGCTCGAAATTGAAAAACACTCGTTAACCATTGTAAAAATTCAACTCAAATGAAAAAAATACATGGCACCTTTTTTTTACTGATTATTCTTACTGCGCTTTCAGCATGCACAGTAAAATCGAGCCAAACAAATACGGCCGACAAACCATTGTACCGCGACCCGGTTTACGATGGTGCGGCCGATCCGGTTGTTATTTGGAATAATGAAGAAGAGAAATGGTTCATGTATTACACCAACCGCAGGGCAAATATCGAAAATTCGATTGGAGTTGACTGGGTACATGGCACACGCATTGGTATCGCTCAATCGGACGACGGAGGGGCAACATGGCAGTACCGCGACACTTGCAACATCAACTTTAGGCCCGATACAGCATATACCCATTGGGCGCCCGAAGTAATTGAACACAACGGACTGTACCACATGTACCTCACCTATGTGCCGGGTATTTTTACTGATTGGCGGCATCCTCGCTACATAGTTCACTTAAGCAGCAAAAATGGTGTCGATTGGAATTTTGAATCGAAACTGCAACTGGCTTCCGAAAAAGTAATCGATGCATGTGTGGCACAAAAACCCGATGGCAACTGGCGCATGTGGTACAACAACGAAGCCGAAGGCAAAACCATGTACTATGCCGATAGCCCCGACCTTTACAACTGGACCGATAAAGGCAAGGCCGGTGGCAAATTCCGTGGCGAAGGCGCCAAGGTATTCAAGTGGCAAAACACTTGGTGGATGCTTATTGATGCATGGAAAGGATTGGCCGTTTACCAGTCGGACGACCTTGAAAACTGGAACCGGCAACCCGAAAATATTTTACAAGAACCAGGAATAGGCGAGGACGATAAAGTTATTGGAGGCCACCCCGATGTTGTGGTACAAGGCAAGCGTGCTTTTGTTTTTTACTTTACCCACCCTGGGCGCAGGCCCGAAGTACCCGATTCGCTGACTTACGAAAAACGCCGCAGCTCAATACAGGTTACCGAACTTTTTTATGAAGATGGCAAAATTGTATGCGATAGAAACAAACCGATAAACATCAATTTATTAAGCAAATAAACAATCAATTACAGAAGTAAATAATAATGCACAAATTTCTTATCTCAATATCTTTTATCTTTTGTGTTATAATTACTATGGCACAAACAGATAATACAGCCATTCAGCAACATCTGTATCCCACGAAGAACATTGTTTCAAAATATCACAACGACTGGACACGTATTCATTATAAAAAACGGATAGAAGCCTTTAAAAAAGATCCCCTCTTAAAAAACGAAATTGTTTTTATAGGCAACAGCATCACTGAAAAAGGCCATAACTGGAGTGAGAAATTCGATATTGACCATATCCGTAACAGAGGTATATCGGGCGATTTAACCGACGGCGTACTAAAACGTCTCGACGAAATAACGTATTCTGAACCAAAAGCCGTTTTTATCTTAATTGGGATTAATGATCTTTACAATCTGCATCACAATGAAACCGGAAAATCCAACCTCAAATATTTTAAAATCATTCCATCAGCCAAATATGTTGCCAAAAACATATTGAAAATAACAAAGGAAATTAACCATAAATCGCCCAAAACAAAAATTTATGTAAGAACAATACTACCAACACGCCAAACATATCTGAAAGAAGATATTATAAAAGTTAACAAACTACTTGCTCAATATGAGAAGAAAGCAAATTACTCATTAATTGACCTCTATTCACATTTTACAAATGGAGAGGAATTGTTGAAAAAGGAATATACAGATGATGGTTTACACTTAAGCGAAAAAGGCTACGAAAAGTGGATTTCCATCGAAAAAGACCTCATTAAGAAAATTAACTGAATAAAAATATCAAGATGAAAAACTTAATTTTATCATTGATAATCCTCTCTGCATTTTTTTCAGTAAATGCCCAACGTCAAATGGAAAAACTTGACCGGGGTTTGGTTGCTGTTAAAACCGACGAAGGAGTTTTTCTAAGTTGGCGCATTTTAGCCACCGAGATGAACAATACTGCCTTTAACATTTATCGCGACAACCAAAAAATTGCATTCATTTCGGCTTCCGAAGCATCGAATTATATCGATAAAGATGGACACCAAACATCGGTTTATACCATAAAACCTGTAGTGAACAACAACGAATTGAACGAAAGCCAAACAGCAGTTCCGCTCAACAACAATTACATCGAAATAGCGCTAAAACAACACGAGGGCTATACACCCGGTGATGCATCGGCAGGCGACCTTACCGGCGACGGAAAATACGAAATAGTGATTCACCAAACCGGTCGTGGACGCGACAATTCGCACCCCGGCTTTACCGATGAGCCCATTTTGCAAGCATATACAATAAGCGGTAAATTGTTGTGGGAAATAAATTTAGGTAAAAACATACGCGAAGGAGCACATTACATCCAATTTATGGTGTACGATTTGGATGGCGACGGTATTGCCGAAATAGCATGTAAAACTGCACCAGGCACCACCGATGGCAGCGGCAGTTTCCTGAACCTTGGCCCGGCAGCAACCGACGATGACATGGCCGATTACCGATCGGTAGGTGGGCGAATTGACGGGCGCATACTTTCGGGACCCGAATACCTTACCATTTTCGATGGAAAAACCGGCAAAGAATTGGCAACAACCTATTACATACCTGCAAGGCTCGATGGCACAACGGCTTACAATCAGCAAAAGTTAAAGGAAACCTGGGGCGACAACTACGGCAATCGCTCCGATCGTTTTTTGGCATGTATTGCCTATCTCGACGGTATGCGCCCCAGCTTGGTAATGGCACGAGGCTACTACACACGCACAGTGTTGGCCGCTTGGAACTGGCGAAACGGAGAGTTAAGCCACTTATGGACTTTCGACAGCAACACACCGGGGAACGAAGCTTATATCGGACAAGGCAACCACAACTTGGCAGTGGGCGATGTTGACAACGACTCTTTTGACGAAATAATTTACGGTGCTTGTGCAATCGACCACAACGGAGAAGGCCTTTACAGTACCAATTTGGGACATGGCGATGCAGGTCATTTAAGCGACTTTGATCCCGACCGCCCCGGATTGG
>DAOSWJ010000019.1:0-20849 GCA_035380005.1 Prolixibacteraceae bacterium
TTGGTAACTCCTGTTTGATGGCCTTCGGGATAAATATCGGCAAAAACGGTTACATTCAAACCGGGCATTTCGAGGTAGCCCTTGTTGTTGAAAGTTAATTGACACATGCCTTGCAATACAATAATAATCAAGGCACAAAACAAGAAAAATTGCTTCATACGGTTAATAGTTAGATTAATAAATTACGTTTATAATAGGTCTGTAAAAATTCCATATAAAACCTGCTTTTCATTTTCCCAATTCAATTGTTTGCGGGCTTTGGAGCAGTTTTCTTTCCATATTTTCAGCTTGTCGGTGTTGGCCAACATTTGGTTTAAAGCATTTGCTATAAGTTGCTGATCGGTTTTTTCAATTATCACACCTACCTCATGTGTTGCAACAATGCGTTCCATTTCGGGCAAACGTGTAACCAACACAGGCACCAGTGAGTGAATATAGTCGAACAACTTATTTGGCAGTGCAAAATAATAATTCAAACCGATATTCTTCTCAACCGAAAGGCCAATTGTTGCAAAACGGGTAATTTTTCGCAATTCGCCAAAAGGGATTTTACCGGTCATGATAACCTTATCGGTCAGATTCTCGCTTTCGATTAAGGCCTTGCAAGCATCGAACTTATCGCCATACCCAACAACTACCAATCGGGCACCGCTTACTTGGTGCATGGCCAAAATGGCTTCTTCGACACCACGTCCTAAATTAACAGCACCCTGATAAATTATTACCGGTAAATTGGTTGGAAATGGCGGAACAAAGCCGTTTTCGAGCTCCGGGAAACCTGTTGTTTCGGGCAAGTTACGGAGCACTTCGAAACGGGTACCGTATTTTTGGAAATAAACATCGGCAATGCTTTGGCAAACGGTGTAAGCTTTTGTTAATCGGGGCAATATTGCCTTTTCTATCATTTCCCAAGCTCGTTTAACTTTGGGGCGATTTACCAACTCAGGCACTTCGGTAAAATATTCGTGGCTATCGTAAACCAAAGCTTTGCGGGTAAGTTTTGTTGCAAGAAACGCAGCGGGCAACGAGTCGAGATCGTTAGCCACAACAACATCGAATTTTTTTACCAATAAATAAAAAAACAAGCGAATATTATAGGCGGCATAAAACATCGGCCCTTTATTGAACCAAAGTTTAAATCGGCGGGCAGCATAATTACGGTCGGTTAAGGGCAAACTGTTTTTCAAGCGCCTTCCGGCCAAAGTAACAGCAAAGCCCATATCGGTAAGAGTTGTTGCCACTTTGTGCACCCGGTTATCGGTTACCAAATCGTTGGTTACAGTTAGCACAAGTGTTTTGGCTGCTTTTTTATTATTGGTTTTTATCATGAATAGCTAAAATTTGAAATCGATTTTAAGGCTAAGGGCATCGGGGAGCAACTTGAAAGATTTACGGTGGTATTGCGTTTCGCCCCAAATGGCAATGGCCTTACGATGATCCTTAGTTGGGTATCCCTTGTTTTTATTCCACCCGTAATTAGGGCATTCGGTGTGTAGTTGCTGCATGAGGCCATCGCGGTAAGTTTTGGCCAAAACCGATGCAGCAGCAATCGACATGTATTTGCCATCGCCTTTAACAATACATAAATGCTCAATATTCTTATATTTTTTAAACCTGTTACCATCGATGAGCAAATGTTGCGGGCTTATTTTAAGCTGATCGACTGCCCGGTGCATTGCCAAAAACGAAGCATTAAGAATGTTTATTTGGTCAACCTCGTTGTTATCGACAATTCCAACAGCCCAGGCCAGTGCTTCGCTTTCGATAACAGGGCGCAACAAATCGCGTTGTTTTTCGCTAAGCTGTTTCGAATCGTTGAGTAACGGATGGTCGAAATTTTCGGGCAGCACCACGGCAGCGGCAACAACCGGCCCTGCAAGGCAGCCCCTTCCGGCTTCGTCGCAACCAGCCTCAACAACACCTTGCTTGTAAAAAGGTAATAGCTTATTTTTCATTACTTTCTGCAATTCAATAAAAACTGAAAAAGCTTTATTGCAAGGCTTTTTCAATTGACTCCCACACCTTTTTGGCGGTTAAGTCCCAGTTAAACTTTTCGCGCTGCAAGCGTCCCTTCATCACCAGGCTTTTTCGCAAATCGGGGAAAGCAATAATTTGTTGCATGGCCTTGGCTATACTTTCTATATTGTTCGGATCGACGTACAACACAGCATCGCCGGCCACTTCGGGTAACGAAGCTACTTTTGAACAAATAACAGGCACATCGCAATGCATGGCTTCAACAACCGGTATCCCAAAGCCTTCGTTAAACGATACCAACATGAGCGCCTCGGCCGAAGCCAGCACCATTTGCAGCACTTCGGTCGAAAGCCTTCCGGTAAAAACGAGATCGTCGGCATGATGCATTTGCGCAATTTGCTCGTTTAAATACGAACTGCCCCACATTGGCTCACCCACAAAAAGCAACTTTACCCCATTATTATCTTTAGCCTTAAACTGCTCAAATGCAGCCAATAAACCGGCAATATTTTTACGCGGATTGCGCGAACCCACATAAATAAAATAGGGTTTTCCATTGGTGTAACGTTTTCTGATTTCGGTTTGCACCTCGTGGCTCAAAGGCCTGTACAATGCATTGCATCCGTTATAGGCTACATCAATTTTTTCGGAAGGAAGTCGATAAGTGCGCACCATGTCGGCTTTACTAAATTCCGAAACAGTAATTACCCGCTTTGCTTTTTTTGCATAACGTGGGAAAAAATAGTTGTAATACTTACGGTAGAAATAAGGAAAATCGGCAGGTCGGTGCGCAAAGTTGATATCGTGAATTACATCAACTGTTGGTACTTTGGTACGTAACGACATCCAACCGTCGGGCGACAAAAAAACATCGGGACGATACTTACGCAAAATACGCGGCATATCGATTTCGTAATGCCAAAACCACAAAAACGGATGCCTCGACGGTATAAACGTACTTACAGCCTTAACATTTTTGCCGTAAACAAACGATTGGTCCCATTGCCTGTCGAAAATAAAAATAAATTCATGTTCGGGATGATCGCGCACGATACGGCTCAGCGTTTCGTGGGCAAACCAGCCAATGCCTTCGAGCCTGTCTTTCAATAAATGCTGTGTGTTTACTGCAATCCTCATCCAATAAGTTTTGGTGTTCACCCATTTTTGCTCACCGGCAGTGAGCGTCTATCATTTTATGATACGCAAATATATACAAATATGGGCATCAAGGCAACATTGATTGTTAAAGCCAAGAAAGCTAAATTGCAGTACAAACAAAGTTTTTTTACCTACAAATGTAACAAACGAAAAAATATATCGTCATTTGTACAGAACACAACAATGGAAGACCAACTGCTCGAACATATAATTGAAAAATGTAAGCAAGGCAACAGGCAGGCGCAAACCGAACTGTACCGGCGTTATTATAGGGGCATGTACAGTGTAAGCTTGCGCATATTGAACAACACTGCCGAAGCCGAAGATGCCATGCAAGAGGCTTTTATAGCAGCATTTGGGCAGTTAAAATATTTTAGGGGCGAAGTAAGTTTTGGCAGCTGGTTGAAGCGCATTGTGGTAAACCGATCGATTGATCAATTGCGCAAACGAAAAATTAAGTACGACGATCTTTCGAAACTAGCCAACAGCAAACCCGAAAACGAAGAAACAAGCTACAACGAAACACTAACCCCCGAAATGGTCAAAAAGGCCATTGGCAAATTAAAAGACAACTACCGTGTAATATTGTCGTTGTTTTTGGTTGAAGGTTACGATCACGATGAAATAGCTCAGATATTAAAAATATCGAACGGTTCATCGCGCATCATCTACCACAGGGCCAAGGAACAATTGAAAAACGAACTGATTGTTTTAAAAAATAAATTAGAGGCAAGCAACTATGGATAATTTTGAAAAACAAATATTTGAAATGCGCAACGAGTTGCACACCGACGAGCCCGACCAAGGGCACTTCGACCGTTTCGAAATAAAACTCGACAAAGGCAAACAAAAAGTTCTTTTGAATAGAACTTACCTATGGCCGGCAATTGCAGCAATTTTTGTGCTTGGATTTTTCCTTTTCAGGCCTGCAACCGAAAACAAGCAAAAACAAACAACACTCGGGGAAGTTTCGGATCAATATGCTCAGGTTGAGTACTATTACACTACAGCCATTCAACAAAAAACTGAAAAAATAAAAGCATTGAACGAACAATTAGGCCCCGACAATGCCATTCAGCTTTTGGTTAACGAACTGGAAGAATACGACCAGGTTTATGAACAATTGTGCACCGACTTAAATGCTGCACCTAACGACCAGCGCGTTATTAACGCTTTGATTGCTTATTACCAAACAAAGCTCGAAATCAGTCAGAAAATATTAGAAAATATACAATTAAAACCGAACAGCAATGAAAACACAGAAATTTAGCTTGATAATAGCAGCTTTGCTCATTATTTGCACCAACAGCTTAATGGCTCAATATACAAAAACAGTTAATAAAAGCTGGGGAATCAACGAGATTGAAACACTTGTTGTTGAAAACAAATTTGGGCACATAAACATTGTAAACACCAATACCGAAACCATAAAAATGGACATCACGCTTGAAATTAAAAACTTAAGCGGTAGCAAAGCCGGATACCTTGCCAATCAAATTCGTTTCAACATTAATTTAAACAACAAAACGCTGAGTGCAAAAACCATATTCAACGAGGATTTCAAAACCAATCAGGAATTCAGCATTGTTTACGACATCCAGATTCCTAAAAATAAAAACCTCGACATTACCAACCGCTATGGAAACGTAACTATGGCCGATTTAAACGCCAAGGGCAATTTCGATATCAGCTACGGAAACATTCAGGGTGGCGACCTTTTATCGCCGCAAAATGAAAATATCCGAATCAAGGTAAGCTATGGAAACGCCGGTTTCAACAGCATCAACCAAACCAATGCCCAAATAAAATACGGAAAGCTCACAGTTGAAAACATTGAAACTGCCCTGCTCAATACCGAGTATTCGATAATAAAAATAAACAAGCTCGGCAAAGCCAATGTAAACTCTAAATACGATCACTACGATATTGATAAAGCCACTACGCTTTACATTGAATCGAAATTCACTTCGTGGAACATCGAAACCCTCGATGAGTCCATTGCCATCGACACCCAATACGGCAATTTGAGCATCAACAATGTTTCCCATCAATTCAATCAAATCGACATTGAAAACAGCTACGGAAATATTTCGGTAGCAATGCCTTATGATGCAAGCTACTACCTCGAAGGCGAATGTTATTACTGCAACATAAAGCACCACGAAGCCGAGCTAGAACAAAAAACTACCGAAAATAACCGCACCTACCTCAAAGGCAAAGTAGGCCAAGCAAATACCGAAGCCCATGTGAAAGTTCGTTCGCGTTACGGTAAAGTAAACCTGAGCAAATAGCACACGTACATTTTTTTCGGCACAATTTTCGCAATATGCTTCAATATTTACTATTTTGCAGCGCAAATAACAAGCAAGCACATAATGATCCGAAAAATATTCTTTTTACTATTGATAGCAACAATAAGCCTCGGTGCAAAGGCCGGGGCTTATCGCATTGATGTTCAATGGAAAGGCATCAAAGATACCACCATTTTTTTGGCTCACTATTTCGATACCAATATTTATGTGAACGACACCATTAAGCTCGACAGCAAGGGCCGTGGGGTTTTCCAGGGCGATTCGTTATTGCCACAAGGGCTTTACCTGCTCTACCTCAACGGCGATAATTTTTTCGACTTTTTGGTGGGCGAAAAACAAAACATCAAAATAAAAACAGTTAACAAACACCTTATCGATTCGCTAACGATAAGCGGAGCAACCGAAACAGAAGCTTTCCGCCAATATCAATTATTTCTGAGGAAACAATCGGCTGCAAAAAACAAATACATCGACGAGCTGAAAAGCAGCGACAGCACCATCGCTACCAATGCTCGCCAAAAAATTGAGCAAATCGACAAGGAAATGAACAGCTACCTTAGCGATGCTATTAATTCGGCAGGCAACAATATGTTTGGAGCATTTTTAAAAGCGGCAAACCCTGCTGAAGTTCCGCCACCCAATGTTGAACGCAACCATCCGCAATACGACTCAATAGCTTGGTTCCATGCATATAACTACAGGCGCGACCATTTTCTCGAAGGCATTGATTTTACCGATGAACGCCTTTTACGCACCCCATTGTTGAAACCAAAACTCGATACTTATTTTAACAAAATACTCATCCAAAGCCCCGACTCTATTGTTCCGCAAGCAAAGAAATTATTACAAATTGCCGAACCGCACAAGGCTATGTACCAATACCTTGCCGCGTTTTTACTTAACAACAGTGTACAGTCGAAAATAATGGGCATGGACGCTGTATTTGTAGCCATCGCCGACGAGGTTTATCTAAGCGGTAAAGCAACCTGGGCCGACTCGACCCAAATGGCAAAAATACAAGAAGAAGTTTTTTTGACCCGCCCCAACTTGATTGGAAACATTGCCCCCGAAATGCTTATGGAAACCATTGATGGAGAAACCATAAGTTTGCACCAGTTGCATAACGACTATACCATTATTGTATTTTACGAATACGATTGTGGCCATTGCAAAAAAACTGTACCCGCACTTTACAACGATGTTTACCTTAAATTTATCGACAACAACATTGATGTGTTTGCCGTTTGCATGAGCGACGACCACGAAAAATGGGCCGAATTTGTCGAAGAACACCAGCTGGCCGGTTGGCATCACGTGTGGGATGTTCCCCACCGAAGCCTGTACCGGTTTAAATACAACGTACGCTCTTCCCCCATGATTTACTTAATTGATAAAGAAAAAAAAATTATTGCTAAAAAACTCGACAACGAAAATTTAGTAATGCTACTGAATACTTTGCTCAATAAAAAATGACCATTCATCAAAAAGTGCTTTGAAAATTTGCATTATTGTTAAATTAATTATTGTTTTACGTTTTGAATAACGGGCATTTCTATGGGGCGCAATATTGATACAAACTTACTACCATTACCTTTACTAATTGTTGATACTTTATCGAATGAAGTTTTTGCAAATACTTGTTTTGTTCGAACTTTTGGATTCAACATTGAAAAAACAAGCGAACTGACCGAGAAGCTGAATACCACTGCCAATTTGCTCGAACCGTTTACCGAAGAACAAAACACCATTGGATGCATTAGAAAACTCGACGGAGAAAAAGTACCCGTACAGCTCAGCATTTCGCCCTATGCACACAACGAGCTGCTACTTATTATTAAGCCATACAAATTCGATATCAACATAGCCTTTAAGGATAAAGATCATCGGAAACTTTTTTCAGAGCTCCCCATTGGTGTGATCATAAAAAACAAACAAACCAACGAAGTTTTGCTGATTTCGGATTACCTGATTACCAAAATTGGCTACAGTTTTAAGGAAATAGCCGATAACCCATGGACTTATTTCACCTACAAAGAAGACATCGAAAAGCAAGAAGTATTAATGAATGAAACCCAGCAAAACGGGCTCAATTCATTTTTGTTCGACAAACGGGTTGTTGCCAAAAACGGAAAGATTTACTGGTTTTCGGAATTCATAAAAACATTGGAAATTGATGGCATCCAGTATCAAATTATTTTGCTGCGCGACATTAGCAACGAGAAAGAAATAGAAGCCGAATTGCACCGTGCCAAACAACAAGTTGAAGATGCAGAAAGACTAAAATCGGCATTCCTCGATAACTTGCCCCACGAAATACGAACTCCCCTCCATTCAATTACCGGTTTTACCAGCTTGCTGAGCGACTCAAGCACTACGCCCGAAGAACAGCTTGAATACTTAAAGTTTATTCAAGACAGCAGCAACGACATACTCAACTTAATGGACAACATTATTGAGATTGCCAAGCTGGAAACCAATCAAATAAAGCCGAAAAAAGAAAAGTGCTACATCAACAGCATCATCGATAAGCTATCGAACGATGTAGCTTCGAAACAAAACATACTTGAAAAAGAACATCTTACCATAAAAACCACCAAAGAAAGCACCGATCCCAACTTTACCATTATTTCGGATCCCGAACGCATTTACGAAATTATGTCGCACCTGTTGAACAATGCCCTCAAATTTACCGACGAAGGTGAAATTGAATTTGGTTATACGCTTGCACAAAAGAACAGGATCGAGTTCTACGTAAAAGACACAGGCATAGGCATTTCGCCCGACGAAATTGATATCATTTTCAAAAAATTCGGTAAATCGGGCAACATCAACACCAATAAAAACAGGGGCACGGGCCTTGGACTAACGCTCTCGAAAAAACTGGTCGAATTGCTCAAAGGCGAAATAAAACTCGAATCGGTTAAAGGCGAAGGAAGTACTTTCAGCTTTCAAATACCCATCGATAACGAGCAAAAAATATCAATAACAAAGCCATCGGTTACCGGCGAAATCAATTGGAGCTCGAAAAACATACTCATTGCCGAAGATACCGAATCGAACTACTTCTTTATAGAAGCTTTTCTCGAACGCACGCATGTTAACCTTATTTGGGCACAAGACGGTAAGGAAGCCATTGATTTGTTCCGCAAAAACAACATCAATTTGGTGCTAATGGACATTATGATGCCCGAAATGGACGGCTACGATGCTACACGCGAAATTAAAGCAATCAACCCTAAAGTACCCGTAATTGCACAAACAGCTTTGGCTTTGCCCGACGATGAGGAAAAATGCTACAACGCCGGTTGTGACTTCGTGCTTGTGAAACCCATTAACAGCGAAGACCTTATTGCCTCAATAAGGCGATTTATCCTTTAGTTGTAACCAATTGAATGAGCACCCTGCAAACTATAAAAAAATCGATTTGATTAATTTGATCCTGTTCCATTATTAGTTAACTTTGTCGCATGGATAAAAAACGAGAACTAATATATTTCAGAGAATATTTTTGGGACTTCTTCAATGAACAGACTGAGAAAACAAAAGACAAAATTGATTACGTTCTCTTTCTTATAACAGTAGCAGATAAGATACCAAGAAAATTCTTTGAACAAATGACTGGATACGATGGATTATTTGCAATACGCATTGAATTTGAAAGCAACATCTATCGGATATTTTGTTGCTTTGATAAAGGGAATTTAGTAGTATTATTTAATGGATTTCAAAAGAAAACACAGAAAACGCCAAAAAAGGAAATTGATAAAGCTGTGCAGATTATGAAAGAGTATTTCGATTTTAAACAGAAAGGAGACAAAAAATGAAAGATATTACAACATTCGATGAGCATCTTGACAAACGATACGGTGAGATTGGCTCAGAAAAACGGACTGAATTTGAGATAAAAGCAAAAGCCTTTGCAATTGGAGAGATTTTAAGAGACGCAAGAAAAGAAGCGCAGATGACTCAAGAAGACCTTGCCCAAAAGACAGGAACTCGAAAAAGTTTTATATCTCGGATTGAGAATGGACACAGTGATATTCAATTATCGACCTTATACCGATTGGTTGAGATTGGATTTGGGAAAAGAGTTAACTTGACAATTGGCTGATAAGTCTAATTATCAACTGGCTATAGTATTTTATTTATTGAATTACGGCTCAGGTGGTTTGCCAACTTCAGATATCCGTATTACATTTAATGGTACACGGACAGACAATCAACCGCAATCCGCACCGACAACAAACAATTTTCCGTTAGTGTTAATTGCGCTGGGATTATTTTTCAAGATAGATCGAAATTCACCAAAAGACAGAAACTAAACCTACATATTATGAAAAGATTGATTTTTTACTCTATACTAATTTTATTTGCTGTTACATTAATTGGACAAGCTAAAGCAGCAAAAAAAGATATCGATAATTGTGGTCCAAATTTTCAAGAAGTTTATAATTTTAATATTGGGGATGTTTTTCAATATATTAATCTATCATATACAAGTGCAGGAGGAGCAGGATTAACAGAAAAAACTACTACAAAATATACTGTTACAAGCAAAACGTTAAATGGAGATACCATCACTTATATTATCGATGGCATAAGAAATATTGATTATTACTGTACTATAAATCAAATAGATATGTGTGGTAATCCTAGTAGGTCAGAAGTATTTCAGGATACGCTTATTTATATTGATTCAATTGATCATTTTTTAAATAAATGCAATCAGGAAGTTGTTCCTCTTTCATCAATAGGGCGATCTTGTTATAGATATGATTTATTAACAATAATTCAAACATTTATGGAAGGTACAAACCATATAAAAAAAATAGGCGAGCACTTTTATACATACGAAGATGATAGTTTGGTTAGTTCTTTTCCTGAGGAATGTATGCCATGGTTTTATGAAAAGTATGCAGAAAATCTTGGCAAAATTGAATCATATAAGTTCTGGTACCACGGTGATAGTGATCGTAGCTCTTTGCAAGGATATGTTAAAAACGGTGATACAACTGGCATTGTAACTCCTGATGTTGACTTGCTTGTATCGGCTGTTCAACCTAACAAGTGGGAAAATATTGAAATATATCCAAACCCTACAATAGGTCAAATTTTTATAAATTTTAACGATATTTTGTCAAATCAAATTAATATTGAACTATTTGATATTAGAGGCAATAAAATACTTGCCCAATGTGTATCCGATAACTATTTAGATTTGACTTTTTTAGATAATGGAATCTATTTCTTGAAGATTATAGCTGATAACAACATTACAACAAAAAGAATAATCAAAAAATCATATTGCGCAACAAAACACTAACAATGTGAAAATTTCATTGCGGTTTTTGTACTGATAAAGAACTATTTAGCTCGCAACAAAAGTTTTGTGGCACGACAGTAAATCACTTAGAAATCAGTGTCTAAACTTACACGCAAAACGTTAATAGCCTGTAATAATCAATTTCTTTACTTCGTTTTTGCCGTTAACATTTGCATTCAACAAATAAATACCGGGCAATAAAAAATCAATATCCAAATCGGCATACCTTCGGTTGCGATACTGTTGCGAAAACATTTTTCGTCCGGCCATATCGAATACCGATAAAGAAAATTCGTTAACATCGGGAATAATTTCGACAATTACATATTGGTTGGCCGGGTTGGGATACAGTTTGATGAGCTTATCGGGCTCATACACCGAGTCGATATCGGCCACTGTTGCACAAACATTCACTTGAGCTAAAAGAGAAGCCCCTAAAGCCTGTTCTGTCACATTCTCGTACTTCAACCAGTTTTGCCCACTGCGTAAATACATTGTATTTCTTCCGGCTAAGCCACGAGGTTTCGAATGATAAACCAATACCGAATCGCCTTCGCCAGGCACCGAAACGCCAATATAAAATGTACCGTTCACATCAACGCCCTCGCCAAAATCGAAATAATTCATTGCTTTTTGAGTAAGCGATGACAACGAAAAACGAAATTGTTTTTCAGCAATACTTGGTTCGTTTTCGCCGGTATAAACAGTAATAATCAGCTCGGGCATCAACGACTTTTTTACCAGGCGTTCAATTCCCAACGAAACGCCCGAAATTGAAGCCCTTTCAAACTGCATAAAACGTTCGGCAAACTCATCAACCTGACAGGCAACAGCCGAACACGAAAAAACAGCAAGTTCATCTTCGGTCATAAAGTTCGACACCACCGTACAGGCTTCGTTTCGCTGCGCATAATAATCGAAACCATCGATTTGCATTGTGCCTTTATTTTCGCTGTCGAGCCAATATTTCAGTTGTTTGGTACTATCGTTTTTGTAGTTCCACATCTTATCGAGTCGGGCAAAAGCATCGTACGAAAGATTATCGCACGAAGCGTAGCCTCCGCTAAGGGTGCCCACTACCCTTTTGTTGTTATCGAACAAAGGAGCTCCACTTGAGCCTGCTTCAGTTGTTCCGCTTTCCCAGTTATGCACCTCCCAGTGTCCAAACTTCAAAAAATTCCTCGAAAACGAAAGTGAATCGCAGGTACCTTCGTCGTGCGAAATCTTTTTGGTATCGCCATTTGGATGGTGAATGGTGTAGGAATTCGACGGCAATTGAGTTGCGGCATCCCATCCGGCGTAGTAAGCAGCAAATGATGCTGGCGGCATTTCACTTAACTCAACCAACATAAAATCGAGGCTATCGAAAGCAGCTTTGGCCTCAGCTCCGCTTATCGACTGGTTGTCGTAACCATCAATTCCGGTACAAAAGGGGCTTTCATAATTAAAATCGAAGAGTGTAATTTGGGCAACTGCAGTACTATCAAACACATGAAAGGCTGAAATCATGTACGGTTTTCCATCGGCAGCAGTATTGTTCAGCAAAGTAGCCGTACCCAGCTCATCGTCGGCTAAAATGCGGCAAACGGCACGCTTTTGTTCAATCAAACCCGACTCCCTTTCGCAATTCACATCAACATTGCAATCCCCCGAAGGGCGACGCTTCCATCGGTTTTTTAAGGGCACTACGCCCAAAAAATCGTGATTGATTTTTGAGATTTCCAATTCGGCACAAAAAGCAGCATCAACAGGCTCTTCGTATTGTAAAACCAGTTCATCGCCCGGCAATGGGTAAATGGCCAGTTTTTTAAATGGTTTATTGTTTTTTGATGTGAAGGCTCCCAAAATCACTTCTTTTGCCGGATCGGAAACAAACAGCCGTGCGCCATCGGGCAGGTAGTATTTCGAGAAAATAAGGTTCACCGACAAAGCTCCTTCCGATTTCAACCTCAACTGCCATATTTTAAACCCATTGGCTTCGAACCATTCGCCTGAATTATCGGGGGTAAGTTCAACCTCAAACGAATGGGCAAACTTTACACTCTTTTCAAGTGGCTCCAATTTTTGTTGAAGCAGTTTCTCATCCAACTTAAATGCGGGCATTTGCATCACCTTTGTTTCTGAAGCACGCGATTTTAACGGGGGTAATTCAAGCGGAAAGCCACCCGACGAAAGTTGAGCATTTACGCTAAAAACGAATGATATGAAAAGGATAACAAAAAGTATTGGCTTATATGGTGTCATTATATTCAACATTCAAAAAATTGGTTTCAATACCGGATTAAAGGTAGTTTATTAGTGATTATATTAATATCCAAAACTTGATTATCAGCAAAAAAATTGCAATCGACTAAAATTTGATCAGCGCAGCTAATTAATGTTATTTTGCAGATGCGTGGTATAGCCTCATTTATCAAACAACTTATTTGGGTCTTGTCTGTTGTCAAACAATGAAATTATACGTATTTGATAATCAATTATCTTGTAATATATAGATGTCTGTCTTGACAAAACAGATTTTCTCAAACCATCTGATTTATTACTTTCTGCAAATAAATACGGGTTATTCTTAATTAACTCTAATTGTTTGTCAAGTAATTGAGCAAACCTTTTGATCTCTCTTTTCGACTAACGTTTCTCAAGATATTTTAAAATACCTTTTAAGTTATTTAAAGCCTCTTCTGACCAAATAAGTTTATAGGTATTTTTCATAAGTCTTTCTGGCTGAATCATGAGAGTGGATTCTACCTTCTTCAAAATCTTTAAGTCCTCTATTTATGGATTTTAATTCCTCTTTATTTAAAGAATCCCACCAGTCTTTTGACTTCGAATAATCATTTTTGATTACTCTTAATTTTTCAATAATTGATGTATCATTTAATCTAGAAATCCACTCAATTAAATCCAGTTTTTCAGTTTGAATATTCATATCAAAAATATTTTAGACAAAAATAACCAATCTCAAATAAAATTGCTAATTCTAAAGACTTTGGTACTGCATATAGTATTTTAAATTATGCCTAAATTATTTAAAACGTATCGCTCGGGCTTCATCCCTAACCGTCATTACTTCAAACCTCACAATTAAAAAACTCACAAATAATCAAATATAAACTTTTTCAGCAATCCCGCTTATTTTTTATTATCGAGCAAGGCTTTAAGTTTGAACATTTCGTCGCGGTATTGGGCTGCCTGAATAAAGTCGAGCTCCTTGGCACATTTTTCCATTTCCTTTTTCACCTTTTCGATGGCTTTTTCCAAATCGTTGCGGCTCATGTATTTCACCACCGGATCGGCAGCAATATCGACATTGTCAACGCCCGAATATGCTTTTGATTTTTGTTCGGCTGCAGCAGCTTTACGTCGGCTTTCAACACCAATAATCTCGCGGCTGGCTTTTACAATCTGTTTCGGGGTAATGTTGTTATCTTCGTTGTATTTGAGCTGTTTTTCGCGCCGGCGGTTGGTCGCATCGATGGTTTTTTGCATCGACTGTGTAATCTTGTCGGCATACATAATCACCAGCCCGTTAAGGTTTCGGGCAGCACGCCCTGCTGTTTGTACCAGTGCCCGCTCCGAGCGCAGAAAACCTTCTTTGTCGGCATCGAGAATGGCCACCAGCGAAACTTCGGGTAAATCTAGTCCTTCGCGCAACAGATTGATCCCCACCAGCACATCGAACTCGCCATTGCGCAAACCTTCTAAAATTTCAACCCTTTCGATGGTATCAACATCGGAATGGATATAACGTGTTTTTATGCCCATGCGCGTAAGGTATTTGGTAAGCTCTTCGGCCATGCGCTTGGTTAAGGTGGTTACCAGTACCCGTTCATTTTTTTCAACCCTAAGCTGAATTTCGTACATCAGGTTATCGATTTGGTTATGACTTGGGCGCACATCGATAACCGGGTCGAGCAGACCAGTTGGACGTATTACCTGCTCCACAATAACACCTTCCGACTTTTCAAGTTCGTAATCGGCCGGTGTTGCACTTACAAACAACACTTGGTTGATCATTCCCTCCCACTCTTCGAACTTTAGCGGACGGTTATCAATTGCAGCGGGCAGCCTGAAACCAAACTCAACCAGTGTTTGTTTGCGCGAGCGGTCGCCCCCGTACATGGCCCTTATTTGTGGAATGGTCACATGGCTTTCGTCAATCACCATCAGGTAATCGTCGGGGAAATAATCGAGCAGGCAAAAAGGGCGCGTGCCTGGCGGACGGCCATCGAAATAACGCGAATAGTTTTCAATGCCGGGGCAGTAGCCCAGCTCCTTCATCATTTCGAGATCGTATTCAACCCGCTCTTCAATCCGTTTGGCCTCGAGCGGCTTGCCTATTTCCTTGAAATATTCAACCTGTTTCACCAAATCGTCTTGAATGAATCGAATAGCCGACTGCATACGAGTTTGAGTAGTGATAAATATACTGGCCGGATAAATAATCACTTGCTGCAATTCACTGATAACACGACCATTTTCGGGATCGATTGACTGAATTTCTTCAATATCGTCGCCCCAAAATACCACCCGCAAAGCAGTATCGGCATAGGCCGGAAAAATATCAACAGTATCGCCCTTCACCCTAAAATTACCACGATTGAATTCCACTTCGTTGCGCGAATACAAACCATCGACCAGCTTACGCAAAAAGGCATTTCGGGCTACTTTTTGGCCTACTTTCACTTCAACCAAATTGGCATGAAAATCGTCGGGGTTTCCAATACCGTATAAGCACGAAACCGACGAAACCACAATAATGTCGCGCCTCCCCGAAAGCAAGGCCGAAGTAGTGCTCAAACGCAACTTTTCCAATTCGTCGTTAATCGATAAATCTTTTTCGATATAAGTATCAGAAACCGGCAAATAGGCTTCGGGCTGGTAATAATCGTAATACGAAACGAAATATTCCACCAGGTTATCGGGGAAAAACTGTTTGAGTTCGCTGTAAAGCTGTGCCGCAAGGGTTTTATTGTGGCTAAGCACCAAGGTAGGGCGGTTCACTTTCTCAACCACTTTGGCCACGGTAAATGTTTTACCCGAACCGGTTACTCCCAATAAAGTTTGGGCAAACACTGCACTTTCGATCCCTTGTGCCAATTGCTCAATGGCCTGTGGCTGATCGCCCGTTGGTTCGTATTCCGATGTAACTTTGAAATTCATATTCATATCATCCTAAAAAATAAGCAACATTAATTGCCGTAGTATTGTTGTTGAAATGCGTTGTATCGTAGTCATTCGATATTAAGAACGAATGCAATAAAGGTTTATCAAGTATTTCGCTTAATCCAGAAAAATGGCGAGCATCGTAAGCCCTTACCTTATCGGTCATTTTTATCTCAAACGCATAATACCCATTCGGCAACTCAATAATTAAGTCAATCTCTTTACCATCATGAGTTCTTAAATGATAAAAATTAACAGGTGCTTGAATATTCTTTAATTGCTTATACATTTCAGCAATAACTAAACTTTCAAACTCGTTGCCGCTAATTGAACCATACTTTTGCAATATTGCCTGCACTATACCATTGTCGAGATAATGTATTTTTGGGGTTTTAACCAATCGTTTATTCTTATTTCGCGACCATGATTGGAGCAAAATAGCCTGATAACTGATCTCAAAATAATTTATATATCGACTAACAGTCTTAGCACTAACCCCTATCTGATTGGCAATAGCCGAAGCATTAACCAAATTTCCGGTATTTTGTGCCAAATAATGTTGGAGTTTTTGAAAAGGTTCAAGTTCTCTAAACGAAGCCAAATCACGCAAGTCCCTTTCAAGATAAGTTCGAACATAATTTTTCAGCCAATCTCGCTTTTCAGTATCAGAAAGCTCTTTATCGGCAACAGCAGGATAAGCGCCATATTGCGAATAATGTACCCAAGCCTTATTTTTAGATACCATTTTTTCGTCAAACAAAAAGGATGACAGCAACTGATCGGTAGATAAATCTCCTTTAACTAAATTTTGAAATACTGAATTCATGACTACATCGTCCCAACCATTGGTACATAGCTCTGGTATTGTTAATGGATACAAATCAAATATCAAACAACGACCGGCAAGGCTTTCTTTAACCTTTTCGAGTAAAAGGAACTGACTCGATCCTAACAGAATGTACCTTGGCTCGGGCCATTGGTCATAAACAGATTTTATGCTTTCAATAAGTTCAGGTTCTTTTTGCACTTCATCTAAAATTGCTTTTGGGAATTGTGAATACCATTGCATAGCGGTTAATTGCTTGTACCTGTTTCGCAACACCGGATCATCAATTGAAAGATAAGTATAATCGGGAAACAGATGACGTGACAATGTTGTTTTACCTGTTTGCCTTGCTCCTGTAAAAACAATTATCCGTCCTGTTTTTGAACGACTACTTTGTTCAATATGTGATTTTAACCTTCTGTTCTTCATTTTAATTCCTAATATCGGCGTAAATTTAGGAATTTAATTCCTAATATCGGCGTAATATCGGGAATTATATTCCGAATTTTACGCCCAAATAAAAAATAAGAACAATTATTCAGCGACAAATAAAGCTGGATAACGACAAATTATCCCCCTATAATATTCACTTCGGGCTCCAGTTTTACGCCAAATTTATCGAACACCGATGCTTGAATTTTGTTGGCCAGTTGAACCAACTCTGTACCTTTTGCACCACCGTAATTCACCAATACCAGTGCCTGATCGGCATGAACACCCACGTTCTCATGGCGGTAACCTTTCCAGCCACATTGCTCGATGAGCCATCCGGCAGCCAGTTTAATTTTGCCTTCGTCGGCCGTTTGGTAATGGGGCACACGCTCGTAATTATCGATAATTTGCTGAGCAACATGGGCATCGATTACCGGGTTTTTGAAAAAACTGCCTGCATTGCCCAATTTTAGGGGATCGGGCAGTTTCGATTCACGTATGTTAATTACAGCCTGGCGAATATTGGCAAGATTTACTTCGCCCAGCCGCTCTACTTCCTGTTTTAAAGCACCATATTCGAGCTTATACTCAGGAAACTTGTCGAGCTTAAAAACCACCGATGTTACCACCAGCTTGTTCTTCAACTCGTTTTTAAAAACCGAATCGCGATAAGCAAAGCGACACTGTTCGTTGGTAAACTCAAGCCGTTGCCCGGTTGCCAAATCAATTGCCCTAACCAAATGGATGCGATCCTTAGCCTCAACGCCATAAGCACCAATGTTTTGCACAGGCGAAGCGCCAACCTTACCTGGAATGAGCGACAGGTTCTCCAATCCACCCAAACCATACTGTACCGAAAGCCTAACCAATTCGTCCCACTCAACACCTGCACCTGCTTCGAGGTACGAAAAAGAACGGTCTTCGTGCTCCTCAACCACACCCGGAATATTAGGGAAAATTACCAATCCATCGAAATCGGATTGAAAAAGCAGGTTACTACCACCGCCCATGATCAAATATTTCTCAGGCAGTTTTTCGCGTTGTAAGAAAATTGAAAGTTCCTCACTCTCGGTAAACTCGAAAAAGCGCTTGGCATGAGCCTTTAAACCAAAAGTATTGTATTTTGTAAGATCGAAATTATTGAGTAGTCTGATCATTGATTTTCGGTATAAATAAGAAAACAAAAATAGGGAAACTTATTCAGTAGCAAAACACATGAACAATGAATGCTTTTACACTTTTTATAAGTTTTTGTGTATTTTTGATAAAAAATTGAACTATGCAAAAAATTGTAATTGATATACCTGACAACAAGATTAGCTTTTTCTTAGAGTTAGTCCATAATTTGGGGCTAAAAAATATTGAGCGTCTTTCAAAAAAACAAAGTGAGTTTATTGATGATCTTAAAAAGTCGTTAAATGAAGTTGAAATGCACCAAAATGGTGATATAGAACTACAATCGGCAAAAGACTTTCTAAATGAGCTTTAATGTTGTAGTTACATCAAGCTTTAAGAAACAGTCAAAACGTTTAGCTAAAAAATATCATTCATTAAAAAATGATCTGGCAATTTTGATTGATTTACTTGAAAAAGACCCTAAACAAGGCTCTCCATTAGGAAAAGATTGTTATAAAATCAGAATATCAATTACATCAAAATCAAAAGGAAAAAGAGGAAGCAGTCGGGTAATAACCTGTGTGAAAATTATAAACAAAAAAGTATATCTTCTTTCGATTTTCGACAAATCAGACAAAGAAAATATTACCGAAAAAGAACTTGATAATCTTTTGAAAATTGCCGGTTTACTTTAAAATAGAAAAATACATGAAAACAGCCATTATACAACAAGCAAACAGTGCCGATATTGAGGCCAATAAAAGCAAGTTAGCCGAAAGCATAGCCGAATGCGCCCAACAAGGTGCCCAACTGGTAGTTTTACAAGAACTTCACAACAGCCTCTATTTTTGCCAAACCGAAGACGTAAACCACTTCGATTTAGCAGAGCCCATTCCGGGTTCTTCGACCGGGTTTTATGGTGAACTGGCAAAAAAGCACGGCATTGTTTTGGTCACTTCGCTTTTCGAAAAAAGGGCAAGCGGCCTGTATCATAACACGGCTGTTGTATTCGAAAACGATGGCTCAATTGCAGGCAAATACCGTAAAATGCACATCCCCGATGACCCCGGGTTTTACGAAAAATTCTACTTTACCCCCGGCGATTTGGGTTTTGAACCCATAAACACCTCGCTTGGTAAATTGGGAGTACTGGTTTGTTGGGACCAATGGTATCCCGAGGCTGCACGCCTTATGGCTTTGGCCGGCGCCGAAGTGCTCATTTACCCTACGGCCATTGGCTGGGACATGCGCGACAGCGATGACGAACGCCTTCGCCAGAAAAACGCTTGGATTGGCGTGCAACGCGGTCATGCTGTGGCCAACGGGTTGCCGCTCATTGCTGTTAACCGTGTAGGACACGAAGATGACCCGAGCCAACAGAGTGCAGGCATTAACTTTTGGGGTAACAGCTTTGTGGCAGGCCCACAAGGCGAATTGCTTTTCGAAGCACCAACCAATACAGAAATAAACCAAATAATCGATATCGATTTGAAACGCTCTGAAGATGTACGGCGTATTTGGCCCTTCCTTCGCGACCGAAGAATTGATGCTTACAACGAGCTTACAAAACGTTTCCGCGACTAAGCAAAAATATAAGCCCGATCAAATAATAGAGAATTAAAAGCTACCAGCCATCTGTTCTGAAAGGCGAAGCAGGCAAGCCTTCCTTGTTGTACAAATTTGCTCCTTCGGGGTTATTGGCCCAAGCGTAGCGAACGGCAACAGGGTTTTGTATGCTATCGTTCCAAACAATTATTTTGTCACCATTGATTACTGCATTGGCCCAAACAAACTGCTGATCGGCTCCGGCAATGGCAAAATGCTTTAAACTATCGCCCGTGCCAATGCTTAAGCCACCACCAATTTCGCTGAAAGATATCTCAATTTTATTGCCCTTCACTTGCATTGTTTGGTAAATTGGCCCCGAAGCCACCAAATTTTGCTCGTTATAAGCAAGCTTACGTGCAGCTAGTGCGTAGCGTTTGGCCACATCTTTCTTGTTTAAAGGGTGAATATCGTTCCATTCGCCCAAATCAATAGCAACAATCATAGCAGTATTTGGTTCCGAAAGTGTTTTGAGCTGTGCTTCGCGGGTAAGCGCCCATTTGCTTTCACTCGGATAATCATAGCTTTCCATGAAATTAGCCAATTGGGCATAAATAAAAGGAAAATCGCCCTGCCCAAACGCGCTACGCCAACACTTTATCATGGCCGACATTAAATCGTAGTATTCATCGGGTTTTTCGGTATTCGATTCGCCCTGAAACCACAACACACCTTTAATATTATAATTGCTTATTGGATAAATCATTCCATTGTACAGTCCACCCGGTTTCCACCTGATAAAAGTTTGCTCGGGTGCCGGTTCCATTTCAGCCCCTACCCTATAATGCCAAGTGCCTTTCAAATCAATCGATTCGCCATCAACAATCAGCTCATAAGGTTTATCGGGAACAAAACCACCTTTGCCAGTATTGCTGATCACCCTCACAACAACCGTGTTCTGTCCGGCCTTCAGAATACCTGCCGGAATGTTGTA
>DAOSWJ010000020.1:0-20160 GCA_035380005.1 Prolixibacteraceae bacterium
GTCAACAATCCCTCAACGGTGATCCTTTCGAACAAGCGACGTGAAACTATAGTTGAAATTGCCCAAGAATATTCCAAAAAAGCTGGACGAATAATTCCGGTATTCTTCGATAAAGCATACGAAGACATTATTCACAACCCCGAAATTGAAAAACCGGTTTCGGGCTTGAAATTCGGGAAAACCGACCATGTATTTGAAATAGGAACGCTCTCGAAAATATTTGCCCCGGCCTTACGCATTGGCTATATAATTGGCCCCGATAACGATTTTGCCAAAATATTGAGCCAACGCACTTCCGACATCGGGTTCAGCTCTCCGCTCATCAACCAAGAAATTGCAGGTTGGTTGTTGAATAATTACATACAGGTTCAGCGCGAAAATGTGAACAAAGGTTATCAAAACAAAGCAACTTTTATCAAACAACTTTTTAGTGAACACCTTGGCAGCTATCTCGAAAGCTATACCGGTGGCGATGCTGCATTTTATTTTTACCTCACCTTTAAAAACATCCGAACCAACAAAAATTCGCGCTTTTTCAACTACCTGTCGCGCACCACGGGCAATTTGGCTGTCGATGGCCAAAGCGAAAAGCAGCCCCGTTTGGTGTACATTCCCGGAACAATTTGCAGCAAAACACCAAAAGCCAAATACCAACTCAGGCTATCGTACGGTTTTGAAGCGCCCGAAGTATTTGAACGCGCAGTTAAACTGATGGCCGAAGCATGTGCTTATGCTTGTGATGAAGAATAAAAATAAAGCTATTTTTTAGATAATATATTAGCTATTTTAATGACAAATTACTATATTTGGCTAATATATTATCTAAATGGGAAAATACAGTCTCAATAAGCTACCAACAGATGTAATGCACGAAGTTGCATTGAATCACCGCAATTTACGTAAATCGAAAAAGATGAGCCAATCGGAACTTGCCGAACGCTCGGGTGTTTCGTTAGGGTCGATAAAACGATTTGAGCGAAGTGGTCAAATTTCATTCGAGTCGCTTCTAAAACTGGCTCACGTAATGGATCGACTCAACGATTTTGACTCCATATTTCTAAAAAAAGAAACTGAAATACCTGAAAATTTGTTTAGCGATAAAATGCGTAATGAATGAATGTAAAACGAATTAAAATATCACTCAATTTAGCCAACAAACCTTTGGAGGCAGGTGAACTGGCTGTTAGTGGCAAAGATATTTTTTTTAAATATTACGATTCATTTTTACGTTCAGGCCTGAATATTTCACCAATAAAGCTGCCATTCACCAATGAAATACAAAAAGCCGATCGCAATTTATTCGAAGGATTGTTTGGTGTGTTTTTCGACTCGTTACCCGATAGTTGGGGCAAACTTTTGCTTGATCGTAAGTTAATGGCAATGGGGCTTGATCCATTACAAACAAGCCCGCTTGATCGTTTATCGTTTGTGGGGGTTAATGGCTTAGGTGCTTTGGAATATCAGCCTATAAACGAAGACCTTACAATTGATAAACATATATTCGATTTGGATAAAATAAGTTCCGAATCGCAGCACTTGATTACAGGTGCCGATTCCGAAATACTTGAAGAACTTTATGTATTGGGAGGTTCATCGGGTGGTGCCCGTCCAAAAATAAATGTATGGGTAAACGAGGCCAATAAAGAAATTTCGTCGAACAACAAAACAACAGGTGATCAATTTGAGCCTTGGATAATCAAATTTCCTACTTTATCGGATAAACCTGATATTGCAAATATTGAATATGCCTATATGCTGATGGCCAAAGCCGCAGGTATTGAAACTGCCGATTGTATGCTGTTTCAGGGTAAATCGGGCAAATTTTATTTTGGCACTAAACGCTTCGACCGATGCAATGGAGAAAAACTCCACATGCATTCTGCCAGTGGTTTATTGCACGACGATCACAGGTACAGTCAAATGGATTACGGGCATTTAATGGATTGTGCCTTTCAGCTCGAAAAATCGGTAAGCGGGCATGAAAAAGTACTCCGTTTAGCCGCATTTAACGTTTATAGCCACAATAGGGATGACCATAGCAAAAACTTTTCATTTTTAATGGACAAAACAGGAAAATGGAAGCTTTCTCCGGCATACGATTTAACCTTCTCTTCTTCATCATATGGCCATCACAACACTACCATAGCAGGTGAAAGCTTCAATCCGGGATTTAGCAATCTAATGGAATTGGCTCACGAATTTAAAGTTAACAATGCAAAAACCATTATCGATGAAGTAAAAACAACTGTGGCTTGTTGGTCAAAATTTGCCGAAGAAGCTGGAGTTAATCATTCTTCAAAAAAATTGATCAACAAAACCATTCAATACCTTATAAAAAGCTAATCCTCTTTTTATTATCTTTTTCTCTCTATTCAATTACTGCTATTCAATTTTCAACTTTTGTGGTGGTAAATTTTTTGCTTTTGCATTAATGATTATCCGCTTGTTTTGTTTGCCAATTTTAAGCATTGCTGTTGCTATACCTGCTTCGCTTGTAATACTTTCGGGGTTTAAAATTTGGGCATCACCCTCAACCTCAAAAACCACTTCGATATTGTTCAAAGGCACAATACTACCGTTTTGATCGGCCAACCCTGCATACACAAACACTACATCGTTTACACCGGCTTTTGGCTTTTTGCCGCTCTCGTCAATCCACATGCGAAGTGCATGGGGCTCAAGCGGTGTTTGAACAACATGGTTAGCTACTAGATGTCCATCAATAAAGGCTTTTGCTTCGAGTTTTCCGGGTTCAAACTTTTCAATATTAAACGTAAATGGCGGATGTGCTAAATTGCTTGAAATACGATTTGAATCGGGTTTATTGCGACCCAAACTGATGCCGTTTAACAGCAGTTCAATCTCTTGAGCATTGCTAAAAACCCTTACATTAAGCGGCGAATTTGGCTGCCAATAGGATGCAATATAGACCATTGGGCCACTTTCGTACTTGTCGGAAACGATTTGGGCATTGCGCTGGCTCTGAAAGAAATAGTAAGTAAATTTGGGCAAACGGTCGATGCTCATTATCCCCGAAGCTTCGAGGTCGGGGGCATATCCACGGTTGTAATCGAACATAACCCAATAGCTGTCGGAAAAAGCCGGGGTATTGAAATTATCGTTATGTGCTTCCTGTACATTGGTTGCTTGTTGCAGCAAACGTATTTCACCATCGGAGAGCAACTGCCGGCTCGAGCGTTCGGCCTGTTTTAGATCGCCCCAATCGTCTTGATTAAACCCGGCATTTTGTGCATAGTATTCCCAGTCGCCATACTCCGATACGCTGTAAGGTTTCGATGGCTCATTGTAGTGCTTTAAACGATGCTGACGTGCTTGTAGATAAATATCGTAGCCATACTCTTGCCAACCAGCTGTGTAGCATTGATCTCCGGGATATTCGGCATGAGCAATGCGATGCAATTCGTCAATAAATGCTTCATCCATCCACGATTCGTTTAACGAAACTTCCCATGCCAACACACAGGGATGGTTACGATCGCGGCGAACAAGATTGTGTGCAGTACTGAATATTTGTTGCTGAAAAAGGGTATCGCGGCTATAATATTGCCAGCCCAAAATTGCATCGAGTACCAGCAATCCAAGTTCGTCACAAGCGTCCATAAAAGCAGGCGAATGCGGATAATGCGATAAACGAATGTAATCGAACCCGGCCGATTTAATTTTGTAGGCATCGCGGTATTGGGCCTCGTTGCTTAGTGCATAACCCACGTAGGGATATTCCTGATGACGGTTTACCCCACGCAAAAACATTTCCTTTCCATTAATTTTGAACGACCCTTCGGTAATTTCTATCTGCCTGATTCCGATACGTGTTTCTTCAGTATCGCATTCTTTTCCTTTTGATAAAACACTTGTTTTAAGCGTGTATAACGAAGGCGATTGCGGCGACCACAAGCGGGGATTTTCAAGTTCGAAAATGCTGATTATGGTGGTATCGGTTAAAGCTTCAGTCAAAATTTTATCCGACTCGTGACTCAAAACGAGTTCATTGCCATTCCAAAGTTCATTTTTAACAGTAAATGTTTTTGCATTTTTGGCACCGTTGTTAACATGGGTTTGGACCCGAATAACAGCTTTTTCATCCAACACTTGAGGGTAAGTAACAAAAATACCGCCTCCGGCTGTTTTGTTAGCCAAAATTGGGTCGCTTATGTGCAGTTGGTTTTTAGTAATCAGAAAAACATCGCGATAAAGGCCACCGTGCATGTTAAAATCGAGTATAGGCATAGGTTTGGGGCCGGTAACCGGGTTATCGGAGTTGTCTAGTCGAACAAATATTGTGTTTTCACCGCCCAAATTTGCCACATTAGTAAAATCAAAAACAACAGGCAGGTAACCCCCTAAATGCGAAGCCACTTTATGCCCGTTTACCCAAAATTCTGACGCATTCATCGCCCCTTCGAACCGAAGCATAAAAATTTGGTTTTTAGCTGAAGCCGGCAATGTAAAGCTTTTTTTATACCAACATATTCCCTGCCATTGCCCCTGCATCACTTTTGGGGAAATAACCGGGGTGTGGGGCAAAGTAACCTTTTCCCATTCTTCAATAGAATTAATGTCGTTAATATCGGCATCGGATATTACAAATTCCCAGTCGTTATTGAATAAAATTTTTGTTGATTTTTGTTCGCTGCACGAAGCAAACAGAATTATTATAACTAAGCCAATAAATATTTGAAACTGATTCATAATCTTAATATTAGTTTTTAAACGCAGTAATTCCTTTTAGTGCATTTCCGTTTTCATCGAACAGACTACGCCCAATGAACCACACATTCGATTCGGGAATATTGAGCCCATCGGGTTTCCAGTAAAAAATGCCTTTTACTTTTGGATATTGCCGAACAATGCTGTCGAGCGCAACTAAAAAATCGAACTGACCTTGTTCGGTTGGCGGGAAAGGCTGAATATCGAATACCCATTTATCGGGTTCGGGGTAATAACCGTTGGCATAATAAGCTGTTTCGACAATCACAATATCTTGCTCGTAATTTTCGGATAGCCAGAGCAGGTTTTTCTCCAAATCGTTAAAAGTACCATGCCACCAGGGGTAGTAACTTAATCCAATCAAGTCGAATTGAATACCATATTGATCCATCTTCTCAAAGAATTTTTGGGTAGCAGCCTGATCACCTCCCCTGTCGATATGGATCATAATTGGTACATTTCTGCTTCCATAGGCTGCTTTTACCCCATCGATTCCTGCTTTTAAGAGGGTACAGAAACTTTTCCAATCTTCGGTTCCATCTTCTTTCCATATTTTACCGTCGGGCCAAATAAAACCGGGTGTTATTTCGTTGCCCACTTGCACCATATCGGGCAAAACTCCTGCTTTATCCATAGCTTCAATAACCCGTTTGGAATATTGGAAAACACTATCGGTTAGTACTTCAAAAGTAAGGTTTTCCCATGCTTTTGGCTTAATTTGATGTGCTGGGTCGGCCCAGGTATCGGAATAATGAAAGTTGAGCAGCAGCTTCATCCCTGCATTCGTAATTTTTTTCGAAAGGTCGATGGTATAATCGAGTGAATTGCATACAGGCCCTTCCATATTTGGAGTATGAAATAAACGCACCCTGCCGTAATTATATCCGTTATCGGCAAAAAGCGAAAGCGCATCAACCGGTTTACCCTCGTGTTTATAAACACCGCCACTGTCTTCCATTTTCTTTAGAATAGAAAAATCACCTCCTATCATAAATGCTTCGGGTTGCTCTATAGTTTTAGAACAACTGCCCATTGCTAATATTATCAACAGAACAAAGCTTGTTTTTATAATGCTTTTTGATATCATCGTTATTCAATTATAATTTTTTCGGAAAAAACGCTTTTATTAATTATTGCGTGTAAAAAATAAACTCCCTTTTTTTGTTCATGCAAATCAATCTGGATAAGTACATCGCCCTGTTTTTTTATGCAATTAATATGCTGCTTCTGCCCCATTGAATTTAGCAAACAAATACTTTCAACTTTCTCATCATTAATGTTTTCAATAAATACACTATTACCAGTAACCGGATTGGGATAAATGCGAAAACCTTGTGAATGGTTCAACACTGTTGTTGAATTTATTGTTTGGCACGAAGCCCAAACATTAGCAATAAGAGTATCGGTTTGG
Source organism: Prolixibacteraceae bacterium (assembly GCA_035380005.1). Classification (GTDB taxonomy): domain Bacteria; phylum Bacteroidota; class Bacteroidia; order Bacteroidales; family Prolixibacteraceae; genus Roseimarinus. The sequence continues at coordinate 6,140 of DAOSWJ010000020.1, forward strand.
GGAACAATAAAAGCACGGTCGGTTGTCCAGTCAGGGTCGTTGAGCAACTCATCGGAATTGGCACAAGCCTCTGGTACAGTTTCGCGGTAAGTTTCGTAATTGTCCCAACTATTATTTGTAATATAGTAGTATGCAAACACATCGCCGGGTATAAGCTCAAATGTAGTGCTGTAAACCGAATGTTCACCGGCATCCATTTCTACAAAATCCCAATTAGTCATTTGCCCAACAATAAACACTCCATTACTTATATCGATACCCGACATATCGACTTTGAAAGAAACATTAACCTTGGTGCTTGTTTGCCCATTAATAAATGCATTTGGCCAACCTCCACCACCATTCTTCATAAAATTTAAGTTGTTGCGGTGATCGAAAAAAGCAACATGCTCTTGCGACGAACCAACTCCCCAAGGCGTTACACAAGAAGTGGACACCCAGTCGGGCTCCCAAAAAATAAGCCCTAAGCCTCCGGCATCTTTAACCTCGCGACTCAAATCGACCATAAATTTTTGTTGCATAGCCGGTGATGCCGGTTCATAACCAGGGCACGATTGATTAATAATGTTTCCAAGGCCATCGATATTCTGAGAATCCCACAAATAACCGGTTTCAACAACCATTACCTCATAATTTTGATAGGTATTTTTAAGGTTCCGAATTATTTGACCTACTTGGGCAGGCAACTGTCCATGATATGCATAGTAATAAGTAAATCCAATAATGTCGAATTGAGTAACTCCATTTGCAATTAAATTTCCATAAAACCAATTGGCTTTTGCCGGATCGGCAACATGAAATGCTATTTTGGGCTTTATGTCGGAAGTTTCAGAAACATTGCGCACAGCACTAATGGCTGCATTGTATAGCTTTGCATGTCTGCTCCACGAACTGCTCAGTGTAGTGACCCCTTCGTAATCAGAATTCATGCCCATGTGGGTCATAATACCGCTGTTGTTTTCGTTCCCAATTTTAACATATTCGGGCATAAGCCCCTGGCTATTGAGCTTAGTTAAGGTGCTGTACACATAATTGTAAACCGAATCGCTTAGTGCACCTAAATTATTGGCAACTCCTTCCCAAGCTTTTGGAAGAATTTGCCTCCCCGGATCGCACCAAAAATCAGAAAACTGGAATCCCAGCATTACTTGCATACCAGCCAGTTTTGCCCTGAAGATTGTTTCCTCAACATCGTCGTAATTGCTGTATTGTGAATTAACGCCATCGGGCTGATTGAGAGCTTCCTGCCAGTTTGGATTGTGCCATAAACGTACCCTTACCAGATTGGTTCCATTGTCGGCAAAAATTTGGTAAACATCTTTAATCTCTCCGTCTTCTCGAAATTCTGCCCCACAATCTTCCATCATATTTGCATACGAAAGATCGGCTCCAAAAATAAAATCGTTTTGTGCACCAGCATTTATACCAAACAATACAAAAGCTACTAATAGAAAAAAAATCAATTTATTATTAAACATATTCAAAAACATTGGCAGCATGTAAAGCCCCAGTCATAAAATCCCGGGGCATTATTTAACTCTTATTCGACAGTACAAATTTCATTAATTAAATCGACAGTTACAGTATATGTCCCCATTGTTGCATACCAATCGGCTTCGATATTTTCACCACCAAAAAGCAGAGCATCGTTGCTGCCACCAATTTTCACATCCCAATTCTCGGGATAAAGTAGAAAATAGTAACCCCATGGAGTATTGCCGGTAAGTGTAACACTGCCCGAATAAATACCGGGTTCGGTCATGTTAAGAACTGCCGACGAGAAATCCCAAACATCGTTAAGGCCAACAACATAAAGCTGTTCGCCTACAATGTAGTAGGTATTGTTTACAAGATTTACCACTAAAGTGTAATTTCCGGCCGGAATAAAAGTATCGTCGGTAATATTGGTAGCACTGTTGAATACCAACTTACCATTTTCGCCACCAAATTTATTGGTCCATTGGTCGTCGATAAAAATTTGCATTCCCCATTCCGAAACAGTATTGATTGTTATTTGAGCTGTAAAAACACCGGGTATCTCACTCTGTTCCATTTGGGTAAGCGACCAATCGTCGTTTAGGCCGGTGTAATAAACATTTTGGACAGGAGTTGTGCTGTAAGTCATGTTTTTAAGATCGGCATTAATAAGGTACAAACCGGGTTCGGGAGCCGGAATATTATCGCTTCCCTGAAACTGAAGCGTACCCGATGAAGCATCGCCACCGGCAAGAGTATAAACATCGGTCCAGTTATCGGCTTCGAGTCCCATTTGGTAACCCCATTGCGAATTAACATTTACAACACCTGCAAAGGTCGAATCATCTTCGCTGGTTAATGTAAGATAATTGTCAAATGTCCACGAGCCCGATATGCCATCATCGATTCCAGGCAGGAACAAATAATTGCTGATTGGATCGACAATAACCACTGTGCCTGATGTTATTTCGTAAGTCCATGCTTTAGGATTACTAAGATCGATTCGAATTGTGTAATCGCCTGCCGGACCGGGTACAGTAAAATCACCATTTTGATTAAATAACACGCCGTTTTCGCCATCGGGAGCAAAACTTACAGTTCCGGCTATAGCAGCAGCATCGTCGGTTCCGGTTTCGGAGTTGTACAAAGCACTGATACCGCTTATGCTAAACCTGGCGTTATCTACAGTACTTGTAAATGAAGCCTGCCAGGTTACATCGGGGCGTATAAATGCCATATCAGCACTAATATCACCAGTAATCGATAAAGCAGAAACCAAAGTAGCAGTCCATTGTTTTGAACTGGTACTGTGTGTTGTATAATAGCAACCTGTTTGCCCCGGAAACCAGAAGTTCCATATTTCGGCCGAGTTGGTAGTATTGTCCATCACAAATTCGTAACCATCGGCAGCATAATTGCCCCAAATGGTACCATCGCCCTCGAGCAAATAATAATTATACCATGCTGTTGCTCCCATAAAACCACTGTATTCGCCATCGCTGTTTGGCGAGTATAAAGTAGTACCAGTTTGTAACTGATCGGTATCGAGAATAAAGCCAATACTCATATCAATGGTGTAAGTAGTAACATTTACTTCGGCCACATTACTGTACACTGCATCGGTATTTTTGCCCAGCTTGGCTTTTATCCGAAAATATAAGGGAGTTGCAACCCAAGGCTCAAAGCCCATATTCGTTGCCAAAGTATTCAACTCAATACAAGTGAAAGATTTGACATAATCGGCAGCCGATAATTCGTTAACTACGGCAAAATCTTTGCTAGCCGACACTTCCATGGTCATTATTGGTATCGACTCGGGAATTGCCATTGATGTATCGCTGATAATAAGAGCGCTTTTGCTCCAGGTAAGTGTGAGTGCCATTGCTGCAGCACTATCTTTTTGAAGCACAATGTTAGATTGGCTGGCAGTAAGCTGAGCCGACTCCAAACCCGAAACTTCAATAAAAAGTCCGTCGTCCTGACAAGCCGTAAAAAACAGTGTTGCCAAAAACATGACTAGTATGAATATTTTTGATCTCATATTTGTGTCAATTTATAATCGTTAATAATTTTCGTTGCTCAGGTTGGGGTTGGCAGTTAAATCCGACGAAGGAATAGGGTAAACATTGTATTTGTTATCAACTCCGGTTCCGTCTTTAATACCACCTTTCCATTCCCACACATAAGTATCGGAAGTAAATTTCCCGTGCCTTATAAGGTCGGTACGTCGTGAGCACTCCCAGTACAATTCGCGGCCCCGTTCGTCGAGAACAAAATCGAGGGTAAGGTCGCTTATTGATATTTTCCCTGATGTTTCGTAAGCATCGCCAAAAGCACGCTGGCGTAATTGGTTAATGCAGGCAAGAGCTTCGTCGGCTGAAGCACCATCTCCTCCACGTAAAACAGCTTCGGCCAACATAAGATAAACATCGGCAAGGCGAAACATTGGATAATCGGTATTAACACCATCGTTCGAAGTATTCGATGCAGTTTCGCCATTATCGGTCAGATTACTCCATTTGGTAACTAAATAACCATTGGCCTGGTTGGTGCAGTCATCAACTTGTTTTGTTTGGCCTTCGGAAAAGAACATTGCCCTTTTATCGCCTTCGTCAAATAAATCGGAGAATTGGCCACGTACACGAAACATTCCCCATCCACTTACAACACCATAATCGGCGGGATTATAGCCGGCATCGTCTTTAGTGCTGCTTACCTGGCCACAAACCAAATATGTAGTTGACCCCCAGCTCATTATATGATCGGAATCGACTACCAAAGGATAAATAATTTCGTTGGTACGCAAGTGATTATCGGCATTAAACAATTTTGCGTACTCGGGTTCGAGCGAATAACCGGCATCGATTACTTTTTTGCAATATGTTATACACTCGGTATAATGCGGGCCGGCATCGTACAATTCGGCATTAAGGTACATTTTAGCCAAAAGGGTATGCGCAGCAGCTTTTGAGGCACGTCCGTATTCGCACGATTGGCGGTCAAGCATTTTTTGTTCAGCCTCGACAAGCTCACTTTCAATAAAATCGAAAATTTGCTTTGCTGTATAACGTGGAGGAATAAATGCACCAACAGGATCGCTTTCATTAACAAAAGGAATGTTGCGATACAAATCCATTGCATGATAGTAACTTAGTGCGCGTAAAAAACGAGCTTCGGCCCTGAATGATTTAATATCGGCCTGTTCACTTTCGGTAAAACCGGCAATTTTTTCGTCGGCGGCATTTCGCAAAAACTCGTTACACACGGCAATGGTGTAATACAATCGGTAGTACATATCGGAAACCCACGGATCGGAAGCATCCCACGACAAATAAGTTAGCCCCGCAATTTTGTCGCCTTCGAGCCATGTCGATGCAAGCTCTTCGGTTCCTGCTTCCTGTAAATTGAAGTAACAGCGCATATAATCGTAACCCATGTTGCTCGACAGGTCGGCATTTGCACCACCTTTCTCCTGCCCTGCTGTTACAAACAACGCATAAAGTTTAGCCAGCACCATTTTGTAATTCGATGCTTCGGCGTAAACAGTAGCCGAAGTAGTATCGAGCACCGGCGTTTGGTTTAAATCGTCGATGCACGAAACCGACATCAACAAACCAACAATCAGTATTATATTTCGTAAACTCTTCATTTTCATTATATTTTCAGGTTAAAATTCGATGCCAACACTCAATGAAAAAATCCTTGGACGCGGATAAAATGATACATCCATTCCGTTTGGAACCTCGGGATCGACACCTGTATAATTGCTTAATGTATAAACATTTTGCACGGTTGCAGCCACATTGAGCGAAAATAAATTGGCAACCCTGCCCGCATTATAACTTAACGACAAATTATCGACTTTTAGGAACGAAGCATTCTCGACATAATAATCGGAAAGATATTGCCTTGAATGAAAGCCGGTTTCGAGATAGCTGCTGTGCAGGTTATTCAATTGATAATCGTTGTACGACATGGTATTGAAAGCGCCGGCGTTCATAGCCATTCCGTTGTACACATAATTGCCAATATTGGCACGTAAGCTCGTACTAAGGTTCCAGTTTTTATACCTTAGCGATGTGCTGAATCCTAGTATAAAATCGGGAGACGGTGAATGGAAGCGATATAAATCGTCGGAGTTAATTTGCCCATCTTTGGTAACATCGGCATAGGCTCCTTCGATTGGTTTTCCATTTTGATCGTACAATTGATGATATACATAAAACATGTATGGTGCATAACCTTCGGTAAGCACCTGAAAGTTATAGCTATCGATTGAGGGGCCTGCAAGGGTATTGGTTATTTCGCCCCCTTGGACCATCGACAGGTTTTTAATGGTTTGTTGCATCCATGTGCCGTTAAAACTCAATTCCCAGGATACATTTTTGGTGTTCAGAGGAACAGCATTTATCGAAACTTCGAGGCCTTTGCTATCGACATTACCCACATTTGTAAGAATTGTTTTATCGAAGTTGGTTCCGGCAGCAGCAGGTACTCTGGCCAAAAGATCTTTTGTTTGGCGGGTATAATAATCGATACTACCCGAAAATCTTTCGTTAAAGAAACCAAAATCGAAGCCATAATTGTAAGCTGTGGTTGTTTCCCACTTTAGGTTCGATATGTAAGCTTCGGGGCGATAGGTGTAATAGAAGGTATCGCCAAAAAGATATTCGGCACCTGTTTGACTTATTGTGTAAACCGGAAGGTAACCGTAGTTTCCTATCCCCTCTTGCTGCCCGGTAATACCATAACTTGCCCTTATTTTAAGGTTACTGAGCTTGTCAATGCCTTTCAAGAACGATTCTTCGGAAAGCCTCCATGCCAACGCCAATGAAGGGAATTGCCCCCAGCGGGTATCCTGGCTAAACCTTGAGGTGCCATCGCGGCGAATTGTTGCAGTAAGCATGTATTTTGAGGCTAAAGTATAATTTAAACGTCCGTAGAACGAGATTAGAGCATGGCGGGCATCGCTTGCAGCAACCGACGACTGACTTTCGCCGGCAACATTGAGTTCATCGTAAGCGTCGCTTGAGCTTTTCCAAAATTGATAATCGTAACCTGCTGTTACATCAATAGTACTATTAATGGCTTCAATATCTTTGTTGTAATTTAAATAGGTAGTAAGCAATTTGTTGCTTTTTTGTTGTGGCCCATAAGAATATTTTCGGCCTCCCGAAGTAAAATACTGAGCAGCCTCAACAGGCACATCAACAGTTCCCATTCCGCTGGCATAATCGTAGCCAAGCGTAGCATGAAACTTCAGTTCGGGCAGAAAATGCATTTTATAATCAACATCGAAATTGCCAATTAAGCGGTTGACATTACTGCTTGAATTGTATTGCGACAATAAACCAACAGGATTTAGTACAGCACGTGTAATAGGCGTTCCACTATTATCGGCAGCCTCGGTATAACCTGCAAAAGCCTCGTTGCCTGAATACACAGGTATGGTTGGGTTGTAAGTTGCTGCCCCCCAAATAGCCGAGGTATTGGCAAAACGGTTTTGGTTCAACGATCCTTTTACGTTAAAATTCAGTTGCAAATGCTTATCGAAAAACGATGGCGAAACTGAAAGGTTCAGTGTTTCGCGTGTTGCATTATCGGTTAAAACAATACCGTTTTGGGTATAGTAGCCCAAAGCCAAACGGAATGGAGTATTTAACATACTCCCCGAAATACTGATGTTGTTATCGGTTCCGAATGCCGGCTGATAAATTTCGTCATTCCAGTTGGTATTTTCGTTACCAAGCAACGATTTTTGCCTGTCGGAACCTATTTTTTGAACAACATCAACAAATTCGTCGCGACTAAGCATATCGGCCAATTTAGTTTTTATTTGAACCGAATTTGAAGTAGCAAAAGATACTTTTAAGCCTTCACCTCCTTTTTTTGTGGTAATAATGATTACCCCGTTTGAGGCACGAGAGCCATAAATCGCCGTCGATGATGCGTCTTTGAGAATGGTCATGCTTTCGATATCGGCAGGGTTAATCAGGCTTAAAAAATTGCTGCTGTTTCCGCTAATGCCACCAGGCTCGAGCGGCACCCCATCGAGAACAATAAGCGGATCGTTGCTTGCATTAAGCGAAGCCCCGCCACGAATACGTATAGTAGTTCCGGCTGTAGGCGAACCCCCTGCACTCATTATTTGCACCCCCGACACCTTGCCGTTTACAAGTTGTGCAGGAGAGCTGATCAGTCCAACATTAAAGTCATCGCTGTTTACATTTGCAACCGATCCGGTTAAATCACCCTTTCGGGTTGAACCGTATCCAATGGCAACAACCTCTTCGAGGCCAACAACATCTTCGGTTAAAGTAACATTTAGCAAAATTCGATTGTTAAGTGCTTCTTCGTAAGTTTTGAATCCTACAAACGAAAATTGCAATGTTGCTCCGGGACTAACCATAATGGTATAGTTCCCTTCATAATCGGTAACTGTTCCGTTGGTGGTCCCTTTTTCCAAAATGGTAACACCCGGCAACAAATCGCCCAATTGATCGCTTACAGCTCCGGTAACCTTTATGTTTTGTGCTGCCAGAGACAATGTTCCCAAAAGGATCAATGTAATAATGGTTAAATGCTTCATAATTATTAATTAGGTTTCAGTAAAATAGCTTAGGCGTTGATTAACCCGGCATATTGCAATTTAATAGGGCTAATAAAGAATAAACAGAAATACGAGAAATGCTATCATCAGAAAAGCCCCAATGCTCAAAACGATGAGTCTAATGTGGTATTTTCGAAGTTTCTTGTCGTCCATTTATTCTTCATTTTTTCAACACCGTAAAACTATCTTTTATGAAAACGATTCAGGGGTTGGTATTCAATATTTTTAGAAAAGGTTTCACCGAATTTAGACAAGTATTCATCAAAAATGGATACAAAATCGGCTGATGAATTTGCCATCCTTCCGACAAACAGTTTTACTATACCCTTGTTTATATGGGCTTTAATGTGTTTTTAAGCTTGATATTCGCGAGGCGAAACATTGAATTCTTTTTTGAAACACTTGGCAAAATACGAATGGCTCGAAAATCCGGTTTGATCCATAATTTCGGCAATGGTGAATTTTTTAGTTTTGATGAGCTGAGCTGCTTTTTTCATTTTCACATGTCTGATTAATTCATTCAAGCTCATCCCGGTTTGTGCTTTTACTTTTCGGTACAAGCTTGAATGGCTAATTCCAATTTGCTTGCACATTTTATCGATGTTAATTTCAGAATGGCTAATGTGAGTGTTAATAAATTCGATGGCTTCTTTTAGCAGTTTTTCGTCGGCCGAATCGACATTAACCTGCTGATTTTCGATGATGAGACTGCGTTTTATGTATTCGTCGGTTTTTTGGTTGCGCGACAATAAGCTATCGATACGTGCAGCCAGCACTTCGATATTAAAAGGCTTGGTAATGTAGGCATCGGCACCTGCTTTAAAGCCCTTAACTTGCTGCGATGCCAGAGCCATAGCTGTAAGCATTATTACGGGTATTTGCGAAAAACGATGATCCTTTTTAATTTGTTCGCAAAAAGAAAGTCCGTCAACCTCGGGCATCATAATATCGGTAACAATTATATCGACTGAATTTTTTTCAAGTATACGCATTGCTTCGCTAACCTTCGATGCAACACAAAACGAATATTTGTCGGACAGGCTTAAGCGAATGTATTTGTGCATATCGGGGTTATCGTCGACCAAAAGTACAAGGGGTTTATTTGCTGAATTATTGTCAACCAATTGCCTTAAATTATCTAAGTATTCGGAATTATCAATGGTGCCAAACGACACATTTTGTGAGTTGCCAACCCGACTATCTGTTTGTTCATAAGGCATTTCAATCCAAAAAACAGAGCCTTTATCCAGCTGACTTTCAAAATGAATTGAACCTTTCATTAAAGTACAATATTCTTTTGCCAAATTTAGCCCTATACCATAGCCTTGAGCAGTTTCATCAGTGTTTTTGCCCCTATGAAAGCGATTAAAAATTTGGGGTTTATCGTCGTCATCAATTCCTCTTCCCGAATCGGAAACAACAATTTTGTATTGTTTATTGGATAAGAACTCAAGTTTTAAAGCAATTTTTCCTCCTGCCGGGGTAAATTTAAATGCATTCGATAACAAATTTTGGATTACCGCTTCAAGCTTTTGCCTGTCGGTTTCAACTATTAATTCTTTTTCGGGCAATTCAATTTCAAAATGAATTGTGCGGCTTTGGGCTAAATCGCTAAACAATTGGTACTGTTCGTTACAAAAAGCTACAATCTCAATTTTTTCAGGAATCAATTCCAAAGATTTATTTTCGATTTCTCGCAAATCCATAAGCTGGTTAACCAACGACAGCAAACGCCTTGAATTTTTTGAAATGATTTGCAAAAGGCCTTGTGCTGTTTTATTTGTTGGAAATAAGCCGATAAGAGTTTGCACCGGTCCGGTAATAAGGTTCAAAGGAGTACGAAACTCGTGCGAAATATTAGTAAAAAACTGCTGCTTAGCTTGAGCCAGCATTTCGTTTTTCTCTTTCTCAAGGGTTATTTGCCTAATTTGCTCCTTCCATCGGTGTTTGTTCCGGTAGGTTATGACCAACGCAAATAAAATAAGCTGAAATACAATCAAATAAATAACAATTGCCCAAGGACTTGCCCAAACCGGAGGTTTAACTATAATGCTTAGTACAGCCTGATTTTCGGACCACACTCCGTCGTTATTAGTGCCTTTTACTATAAAACGGTATTTATTTGGCGATAAATACGAATACGATGCAGTATTTTGAGTGCCGGTAGTGTAATTCCACTCTTTATCGTAACCTTCGAGCTTATAAGCATAAATATTTCGCTCGGGGTCGCCAAAATGTAAAGCAGAAAAATTAATACTTATGGAATGTTGATCGTATTTTAAAATAACCTCATCAGAAAAAGTAACTAAACATTGTGCTTTGTTTTTCCCTTTTAATTCATTTACCGAGTTGATTTCTTTGTTGTTAACCCTTATTCCCGAAATTACAAGCTGCGGACTGAACATATTTTTGCGAATATCGTCGGGGTTAAACGATATAAAACCATCGTTACCCCCAAAAAACAATTCGCCTGATTTTGATCGTGTATTGCTTTGCGAGAGAAAAATATCGAGAGGAATTCCTCTTTTCATTGGGAAAGATTCAATTTGCTCATCATGTATTGAATAGCGGAATATTGAAGTAAGCGAAGTTCCCCAAATATTTCCATCAAAATCTTCAACTAAATTACTGATATTACATGGCTTTCCGGTTAATACATCAATGAGTTTCACTTTTCCGGTATGAGGATTATATTGTAATACCTGGTTGTTTAAGCCAAGCCATACTTCCTGGTTGGTAGCAACGAGCAACGAGCTGATTTCTTTTTGGCCAATAGCCTTGTTCAGTACTGAATCAAGATCAACATGCATAGTCGATAAATCGATGTTATAAACTTTTTTATCGTGTTTGAGCCAAATTTTATCATCGGCCGAATAGATGTTAGTATTAAAATTGGCTACATATTCAAAATAAATTTCATCGACATTTAAAAAGTTGCCCTTTGCTTTATACATGCCTCCGCCCCATGTACCCACCCAAAAAGAGCCATCGGGAGGTGTAATAAATGCACTGATATAATTTGAACGCAAGCCTTTGTTTAAATCGAAATTGGCCGTAATGGTGTACATTTTTTGTTTTTGAGTATCCCATACATTTATTCCTCCGGCACTGCCAATCCATATACGGCCGAGATTATCACCGGTAATTGTGTTAATGTTATCGAGAACAATCTGCCTTTGTGGTGGATTATCGGCAGTAAAAACTTCGCGTTTCCCGCTAGGATATAATGCTTCAACACCTTTTTTTGTAGCCAGCCACAATACATTGTCGGGTGCTACATACAAGTCGTTTACCTGGTTTCCGATGAGCATATTCTGATACACATTGTAAACAGGTGTAAATTTAAACATTGCTTCATCGGTACTAAAACGGCTAATACCATTTGCTGTAGCCAACCACACTATGCCGGCATTGTCTCGGTAAATGTCCCAAACTACATTATTTGCCAACGAGTAATTATTGAACGGATCGTGTATCGAAACTTTGAGATCAAGCGTTTTCGAATCGAAATTGTAAAATCCAAAATCGGTTCCAAAGAAAACCCGGCCATTGTCGAGTGGAAGAATACATTTAACCACTTCGTTCCCAAATCCGGTATTGCTTGAATTAAAAACCCTGCTTGTATAGTCATTTCGGTTAAAAAGGACCAAGCCTGTTTCGGTACCTATCCATAAAAGCGAATCGATTTCTTTTGAGTAAGGCTGAATAGCGAGCACTAGGTTATTTTTTAGCTCAGGCTTATAATTCCCTTTTAAATCAAAATGTGTCCATTCATGTAATGATGATATACAATTCAATCCGTCGAAAGTACCTACCCAAATATTGCCCATACTGTCGGCAAAAAGCGATCGCACAATATTTGATGCAATGGGCGAATTTTGCTGATTATAAACAGTATAATCATGTGTTTGTGTGTTTAGTTTAAAAAGCCCGCTTGCAGTACCAATCCACAAAACCGAATCGCCTTGGTTTAATAGGCAGCGTACTTCGCATGAACCGCCAAGGTTTATTACCTTGCTTTGCCAGGTACGTGTATCGAAGTGTATTAAGCCTTGGTAACATGCAACCCACATACCATTTTGCCCGTCGTGTTCAATGGCGGTAATTTGGTTATCGGGCAATGCAATATTTGCATACTGATCGTGTCGAAAATGCTGCATGGCGTAACCATCGTAACGTATTAAGCCGTTAATGGTGCCAAACCACATAAAACCGGTTGAATCTTGTGTTAAGGTAAAAATTTGATCTACAGGCAGCCCATCTTTAACTTTGATATTATTAAAAAGCCAACTGTTACCGTTTTGTCCGGCCAATAACGAATAAGCCGACAGTAAAACAGCAAAAAGCGCAAAACGAATCGTATATGTGAAGGTTTTAGGCATTGGTTTAAAAATACATCCGAAGATATAATTTTTTTGGGAGATGCGATAAAATATCTGCTTTGGGTTTGAAAACTGCGAACTACAAAAAACAACAAAGTGCTTATATTTGCAATTATGCCTAAAAAGAAAATCGAAGTTGAACTATACAGTTATGGCGAATATGCTGCCTGGGACCGTCAAAGCAAAGCTATTCCCAAATTGCTTGACATAAGCAACACCATAAAAGCACACACGGGCACCGAGTTTGGATATGTTTTACGCATAAAAAAGGCCAAGGGAAAACGTATCGATTTTCGCATTGACCATCCACCTTTTAAAGACGAAACAGGTAAAGTAATGCCCCCTTTTACCGGCGAAGTAATCATCAACAGCAACGATTATTGGTTTTTTTTGGGCGATTGTGTTTGGGATCCTCCACACGACAAAATGGGCAAATGGACAATGACCACCAAAATTGATGGCGAAGTGGTAGCGCAAAAATCACTTTTAATAGTGGCGAAATAAAAAATGTAAGTTATAGTCTTTAGTTTACAATCATCTTATTGGTCAAACTTTGGTTGCCATCAATAACTTTCACAAAGTATAAACCTTTATTTAAATGTTGTATATCTATTTCGAGCAAGCTTTGTTCGCGAACAACATTTTCGTAGACAACACTTCCCAATATGCTATATATGTACACTTTAGCAGTCTCGTCAAAATTTTTAATTTCCAACACAAAAGTGCCATTGTTTGGATTTGGGAATACTTTAATCATCTTTTGCAAATCATTCGATGATGATAATTCAAGTACACTTTTATTAATCGTTACGCTCTTTTCTGCAATGGGATTTTGTAGTATCCCACCTCCATTATCTATACAAAATGTAGCATCGGTGGTAATATAAGCATGAACATGACTACCGGCTTCGGCATAAAACCCGGGCAAGAAAACTATCGATCTTCCGGCAATAAAATCAACTGATGCGCCATTTTGGATAAAAACATTACTTGGCTCGCCTGCCACTGTAATAGTTTCAACAGCATTAAAACAATTTGCCTGACTATCGTTTAGAATAGTATCGGAAACAACAAAGTAATCGGGTACAATACTTTCTTCTGCGGCTTGCTGGGTTAGTTCAATAAACTGGTCATCGACACCCGGTGCCGAAACCGTAATTGTTGCAAGCCGTGTTGTAGTATTCGGATTTGCTTCGGCAGTAAAAACAAGCTCCTGGTTACCTGTTCCCGATGTTGGACTTACCTCAAGCCAGGTTTGGTTTGAACTAGCTGTCCAAGTGGTATTAGAGCTTAAAAGAACAGTATTGGAACTGTTTGCCGCTGCATCGACAATTACAGTTGTTGATGACAGCGATACGCCGGACATTTCAATAATATTTGAAAAATCGCGCCATTGGTCCGCAACAGCATAAAGCCCCGACGAACCAAATGGAACATACAACTTGCAGGTGGATTTGTTTACATTATAAAACACACTGGTTGATGAACTTAAATTAACAGGCGAAGCTTTATACGAGTAAATTGATCCTAATCTGCTACAATTATAAAATGCA
>DAOSWJ010000021.1:0-19596 GCA_035380005.1 Prolixibacteraceae bacterium
GTAAAATACGCAATTACAAAAAAAATCGGAATTGGTGCCGAGATTTCAACACGTAAACTAATGAACGACGAACTCGATAACCTTAACAACCCCTACACCGAAGTGAACCTCCCCAAAGCAAGCGATATTATTCACAATAATGACTGGATTAACTATTTTGGATTAACTTTGACCTATAAATTTTACATGGGCAAAACACCTTGCCCTGCATATAATAGTTTATACGACTAATGAGCTGTATCGATAACATAAATATACAAAGGGTACCTCGCCATGTGGCCATTATTATGGATGGCAACGGACGTTGGGCCAAACAACGCGGCACCAACCGCATTTTTGGTCACGAGCATGGTGTTGAAGCCGTTAGAAATTCAATTAAGGCCGCTGCCCGCATTGGTGTTGAGTACCTTACACTGTATGCCTTTTCGACAGAAAACTGGAGCCGCCCTAAATACGAAGTTGATGCATTGATGCGACTATTGGTTAACGTTGTAAAAAACGAAGCCGACGAACTGAATGCCAACAATGTACAACTTAAAATTATTGGCGACCGACAAAGCCTGCCAAAAAAAGTTTGTAGCGAAGTGGATAAAATGGTCGAAAAGCTTTCAAAGAACACCGGTTTAACAGTTTTAATTGCCCTTAGCTACAGCTCGCACTGGGAAATCATAAATGCTGTTAAATCGATTGCTCATGATGTTAAAAAAGGAAAAATTGAGCCCGAAGATATTTCACGTGAAGTGTTTGATAGCTATCTTGCCACCGCAGAAATTCCAAACCCGGAATTGATGATACGTACAAGTGGCGAAACAAGGCTTAGTAACTTCTTACTGTGGCAATTAGCTTATGCCGAGCTTTATTTCACCCAAAAATTGTGGCCCGACTTCTGCGAAGAAGATTTTTACCAGGCCATTTGTAATTATCAATCGAGGGAACGACGTTTTGGCAAGACCAGTGAACAACTAGAAAAAACGAATTTAAAATAATGACTACTAAATTCTCAATTACAACAATACTGTTGTTTATATTTTTTAATACTTGGGCTCAATTACCCGACAGTACCAACTTCTCGATTTATTATTCCAGTCCGAAACAATACACCGTTGGCGGAATTGAAATAACCGGTATAAAATACCTCGACAAGGAAATGCTTAAAGACTATGCAGGTATTCAAGTTGGCGACCCAATCACTGTTCCGGGCGATAAAATTACCGATATCATCAAAAAATTTTGGCGACAAGGTCTTTTCTCCGATGTAAAAGTTAATGCCAATAAAATTATCGACGATCAAATTTTTATCGAAATATACCTTCGCGAACGCCCCAGGCTTACAAAAGTTGAATACCACGGCGTAAAAAAATCGGAACTCGAAGATATTAAAGAAAAAGTACTCTTGCTTGAAGGCAGCCAGGTGGTTGATGCACAGTTGGTTAATGCCGAACGCATAATTACTAACATATTTAAAGAAAAAGGCTTCCTCGATGCCGAAGTTCGGATTGTACAACGTGACGACCCCGAAAACGAAAACTCAATTATTCTTGACATCTATGTCGATAAAAAAGAAAAAGTAAGGGTACAGGAAATTGTTTTTCATGGTGCCGACCAGGTTTCGGTTCACAAATTGAACCGTGCCATGAAAAAAACAAACGACAAGCAATGGCGTAACTTTTTCAGACCTAAAAAGTTTCAGGAAGATCTGTATTCCGAAGACAAAATTAAAATGATCGATAAATACAACGAATTGGGCTTTAGGGATGCTATTATAACCACCGACAGCGTTTCGAAAATTGAAGGTACCAACGAAGTTAAAATCGATATTTGGATCGACGAAGGCAACAAATACTTTTTTAGGGATATTAACTGGGTGGGCAACACCATTTACCCGTCCGATTACCTCAACGCATACCTTGGCATCGAAAAGGGCGCCATTTACAACCAAAAACAACTCGACAAGCGTGTTTCAACCGATAACGATGCTGTTAGCAACCTTTATCTCGAAAATGGTTACCTGTTTTTCAACCTTACACCGGTTGAAGTAAACATCGACAGCGACTCGATCGATCTTGAGATGAGAATTTACGAAGGCAAGCAAGCTACCATCGACCGCATAATTATTGAAGGTAACACCAAAACTCACGATAACGTTGCCCGACGCGAATTGTACACCCTGCCCGGCGATTTATTCAGCAAAACAAAGCTGATGCGCTCGTACCGACAGTTGGCGCAATTGGGTCATTTCGATCAGGAACGTATTGGCATCGACCCCATCCCCAATCAGGAAAACGGGACTGTTGATATCAAATATTCATTAATTGAACGTGCCAACGACCAAATTGAACTCTCGGGCGGATGGGGCATGGGCATGTTTGTGGGCTCGGTAGGTTTAAAGTTCACCAACTTTTCGGCTCAAAACATTATGAACAAAGAAGCCTGGCGCCCACTCCCTGCCGGCGACGGTCAAACTCTAAGTTTAAGGGCACAAACAAACGGTAAATTTTTTCAGCAATATAGTTTTTCATTTATGGAACCATGGTTTGGAGGTAAAAAACCAAACAACTTCTCGTTATCCATTTATTATTCGAAACTAACACAAAGTAATGCAAGCTATAACTACTACGGCGACTACGGAAGTTCGCCCTATGGCTATGGTTATTCTCCTTATGGTGGATACGGTGGATACGGTGGATACGGTGGATACGGTGGATACGGAAACTATGGAGGTGGATATGGCGGATACGACTATACCGATGCCGACGTTGTTGCCTGGCAAATTACTTATGGAGCATCGTTGGGTTATGGCTACCGTCTCGAATGGCCCGACGATTATTTCACCCTTTACCACGAGCTTTCGCTCCAGCATTACAATTTAAAAGAATGGCCATATTACTTTTTACGCAATGGCGATATTAACGACTTTAGCATCAAAACAGCTTTAAGCCGCAACTCAGTTGATAACCCGCTGTATTCGCGCCGCGGATCGTCTTTCAGCCTTTCGGTTGAAGTTACACCCCCCTACTCGCTCATTAACGGCAAAAACTATGGCGATCCAAATATGAGCGAAAAAGAAAAATATAACTTTTTGGAATATCATAAGTGGTTGTTTAACGCAAAATGGTTTACTCCGCTCGACAAAGCCGACAAACTGGTGCTTCATACCAAATACGAATTCGGTATGTTGGGATATTTTAACGAGAACAGGCGTTCGCCACTCGAGGGCTTTAAAATGGGTGGCGATGGAATGTCGGGCTACGACATTTACGGTACCGACAACATTGCACAACGCGGTTATTCTAATGGTAGTATAACTTCGCGTGGTGGAGGCGGTAATGCAGCCAACATATACACAAAAGCAACTGTTGAGTTACGTTATCCTATTACACTTTCAGAGTCGGCTCAAATTTATGCACTCGGATTTCTCGAAGCCGGTAACAGCTGGTACGATTTTAAAGATTTTAACGTTTTTAATTTGAAACGTGCTGCCGGTGTTGGTGTGAGGTTCTGGCTGCCAATATTTGGCTTACTGGGTATTGACTGGGGTTATGGTTTCGATATGCCGAACAACGGCCAATCGTGGTCGGCAAAAAGCCAGTTCCACTTTGTAATTGGCCAACAATTTTAAAATATGGTATAAAAGTTGTAAAATCAATTTCTGTAACAAAAAATCAGAAGAATATGAAAAAAATACTCATCACTTTAATTGCAATTGCATGCTTTGCCACCTTAAGCTATGCACAAAAATATGCTTACGTCGATACCGAGTATATTCTTGAAAACATACCCGCCTACCAGGCAGCTCAGGAACAACTGGACCAACTTTCGGTTCAATATCAAAAAGAATTGGAAACCATACAAACCGAGCTCGAAAAAATGTACAACGATTTCAGGGCCGAATCGGTACTAATGTCGGACGATATGAAACGCAAACGCGAAGATGTAATTGTTTCGAAAGAGAAAGAATTCAGGAACCTTCAACAAAAATACTTTGGACGCGAAGGCGAACTGTTTCAAAAAAGACAAGGCTTAGTAAAACCAATTCAAGACGACATTTACAACACCGTTAAAGAAATTGCCTCGGAAGGAAACTACGCGGTAATATTCGACATGGCAGGCGGACTTAGCATGCTTTACACCGACCCCAAATACAATTTAAGCGACCAAGTGCTTCAAAAGATGGGCTATAAGCAATAGTAAATTCAACTTAATTTCTATATTTGCGATACTTAAAAAAGAAATAAACAACGAATACTTAAATATCTGTAATAAAATGAGAAAAATATTAATTCTATTATTGTTCGTTTTTGCCTTATCGGCAAGCGGAGTATATGCCCAGGCTCCAAAATTTGGGCACATCGATATGCAACAACTAATTATGGTGATGCCCGAGAGGACCACAGCACTCAGCAGTCTCGAAAGTGAAGCAGCCGAAATGGAAGAAATGCTGATGACTATGCAAGAAGAACTACAAAAAATGTTTCAAGAATATACCGAAAAACGCGAAACAATGTCGAGCATTGTTCGCCAAGCCAAAGAAGAAGATATTCAAATGAAACAACAACGCATTGAAACATTCAGGGCGCAAGCCGACCAACAACTCCAGCAAAAACAACAAGAACTGATGACCCCAATTTTTGAAAAGGCCGACAGTGTGATTGCCGTAGTTGCCAAAGAAAACAGCTTAATCTATGTTTTTGATGTTAGCTCGCGTGTTGTGCTTTACAAATCGAACCAAAGCATGGACGTACTTCCATTGGTAAAGAAAAAAATGGGCATTGAATAAACCATTTTTATAACAATAAAAAAGAGAGTCGCTTGCAATTACGGGCGACTCTTTTTATATTCGACCGTTAATTAACCAACAATAAAGCAGTTGAACAGATCACATCCAATAGGCATTTTCGATTCGGGCTATGGTGGCTTAACCATTTTAAAAGACATACGCAAACAGTTACCACAGTACGATTACCTGTACCTTGGCGACAATGCACGTACCCCTTATGGAACCCGCTCGTTTGATGTTGTTTACGAGTTTACGCTACAAGCAGTAAAAAAGCTCTTCGAAATGGGTTGCCAACTAGTAATTTTAGCCTGCAATACGGCATCGGCCAAAGCCCTGCGCACCATACAACAAACCGACCTGCCCAAAATTGCACCAAACAAAAGAGTTTTAGGTGTTATACGCCCTAGTGCCGAAGAAGTTGACAGGCTCACCCGTAATAAACATGTCGGCATATTAGGAACCAAAGGGACCGTTTCATCAATGTCGTATGTATTGGAACTGGAAAAACTGCACAACGGTACGCTTACTGTTAGCCAGGAGACTTGCCCTATGTGGGTTCCTATTGTTGAGAACAACGAAATTGGCACACCCGGGGCCAACTACTTTATACAAAAGAACATTAACAACATACTAAGCGCCGATCCGCTAATCGACACCCTCATTTTGGGTTGCACCCACTACCCCATGTTAACCCAATCGATTAAAATGTTTTTACCTGCCACGGTACAAATTATTGAACAAGGCCCTATTGTAGCACAAAAGCTGGCCGATTACTTGAACCGCCACCCCGAAATGGAATCGGTTTGTTCAACCGGCGGATCAGTTCAGTATTTCACTACCGAAACCAGCAACAACTTCAACAACATGGCTTCGTTATTCCTTAACGAACCTATCGAAGCAAAAACAATCAGGCTGTAAAAACAAAAGCTGCCCATAAAAAAGAACAGCTTTTGGTAAGGTGAGTTAAAGGATTTAACTTATTTTATTGCCTGCAAGTTAATAAAAAACTAGTAAGCATTAATAATTTGAATAAAATCTTCGGCTTTTAACGAAGCACCACCAATTAAACCACCGTCAACATCGGGGTTGGCAAACAATTCGTTGGCATTTTTAGCGTTGCAGCTACCACCGTATAAAATTGATGTTTGGTCGGCTACTTCTTGTCCAAACTGAGCTGCAATAGCTTCACGTAACGCTTTGTGCATTTCTTGTGCTTGCTCGGTTGTAGCAGTTACTCCAGTTCCGATTGCCCAAATGGGTTCGTAAGCAATAATCACTTTTTTGAAATCGTCGGCCGACAATTGGAAAACTGTTTCCTTAAGTTGGTTGATCACATATTCGTTTTGTGTACCTGCATTGCGAATATCCAAAGCTTCGCCGCAGCAGTAAATTGGGGTCAAGCCATTTTCAAGAGCCAAAGCCAATTTTTTGTTCAGGATTTCGCTGGTTTCGCCATAATATTCCCTGCGTTCGCTGTGACCTAGAATTACATATTCGGCTCCGGTCGATTTAACCATTGCAGCCGATACTTCGCCGGTGAAAGCACCTTTTGCTTCGGCAGCACAGTTTTGGGCAGCCACACCAATACGGTTGGTGTCAACAGCTCCAACAACACTGGTAATATGGGTAAAAGGAGTTCCTAAAACCACAACTACATCACTTGCACCTTTTTCGGCAACAAGATTATTAACAGCCTGGGCCAAAGCAACACCTTCTTGTAAAGTAGTATTGCATTTCCAGTTTCCGGCAACAACTTTTTTTCTCATAGTTAATCTATTTTATTACTATTTTGTTATTACTGATTGAAGTGGCACAAATTTATTAAAATTGAAACAATTAGAAAGCAAACATTTTAATTTTGCCATATACTTTAACAAAGCGATAAAAACAAATTAATTTCGGATGAAGATTATTAAAAGAATTACAACTGCATTAGCATTTTTGCTTTTATTTTTTGGCTTCGGTATGATACACGGCGGCACAAAACTGATGGAAAAATTAGGTAGTGCCTTTATTGGTATTGGTGCCTTTTACTTTATTGTGCTTATTGTATTAAGCCTCAGCAAACCCAAAATCAAGCCCAAAAACGAATAGTTTTATTTTCCTTTTCGTATTTTTCGGCGTTTAATAGCATATATCGACTCTACTTTTTTATTCACAAAACGCACATCTTCAATAGAATAAAATGCATTCGGATTCGATTCTCTTATTATTCGAACAACCTTACGTAAATCGGTACGGTTAATTATGCTATAAAGAATACTCACTTTTCCGTTGGCTCCGGTAGCTTCGTGATGGGTAATGCCATAACCCGAGAGTTTTAGTTTGATAATGAGCTCATCGGCAGCTTTTGCAGTAATTACCTGTATGCGAACCACGCCCATTGCCAGCTTTTCTTCAATGATAAGCCCTATGTAATTTCCGGTAGCAAATCCGGCCGAATAGGCCACAATATTGAACCAGTTATCGAGGTTCTGCATAATTTTCCCAACTGCAATTATCCAAATAAAAACCTCAACAAAGCCCAGCAATGGCGCTAACATTTTTTTTCCTTTCGACACCATTACAATGCGCAAGGTGCCAATGGTTACGTCGCAAATGCGCGCAAAAAAAATCAACAACGGCAAAACAAGATAATTAATGTAATCGAATTCGTTCATGATCGGTTTTTTTCAATTCGTTTCGCAATTTATCCAAAATGTACAGCAATAACCAACAAAAAAGACCCGAAAATTCGGGTCTTTTTAGCATATATGTGTTAAAATACTTATCCTAAGACAACTACAACTTCATGATTTTTGCCATCGTTAAAAATTGGCAAAATGTTCGATTGTTGTTCAACACCGTCAACTTTAACGCTGGCAATGCCTGTATTCACGTGTTTCGGGTTCTCAACTTTTATGATATAAGTTGAATTGCGGAACTTACGGGTTACTTCAAAACCATCCCATTCCGATGGAATACAAGGCTCCACTTTTAATCCATCGTATTGAGGTTGAATACCTAAAATGAATTGGCTAATGGTGTAAAAATTCCACGATGCGGTACCGGTCAGCCACGAGTTTTTGGCCTCGCCGGGCTTGAATGCATCTTTACCTGCAATCATTTGGGCATATACATAGGGCTCGGTACGGTGCAATTCGCTGATATCTTCGAGGTACGAAGGACAAATTTTGCGGAAATATTCCCACGCCTGGTCACCACGTCCTATAACAGTTTCGCCAATAATGATCCATGGGTTGTTGTGGCAAAAAATACCTGCATTTTCCTTGTAACCTGCCGGATAGCTCGAAATTTCG
Organism: Prolixibacteraceae bacterium; assembly: GCA_035380005.1. GTDB lineage: Bacteria > Bacteroidota > Bacteroidia > Bacteroidales > Prolixibacteraceae > Roseimarinus. The sequence goes on from DAOSWJ010000021.1 coordinate 8,077, forward strand.
CCATATTCAATGTAATATTTGGTAAAAGCAGGGTTGTTCAATACAATACCATACTCACAATCGAGACGCTCTTTTACCGAATCGAGAGCTTTTTCGACCAAGCCTTCGTTCTTGCCAATTCCGGCCATGGTGCACCAACCGTTCGATTCGATAAATATTTTGCCTTCTTCGTTATCGTTGCTACCAATTTTGTTTCCGTAGTAATCGTAAGCACGAAGGAGCCACTCGCCATCCCAACCATACTTTTTAACAGCTTCGATCATTTCATCGACATGCTTTTGGGCACGTTGGGCCTCGTCGGTTTTGCCTAGTTTATTACAAAGCTCAACATAGTCGCGGCCATAAACCACAAACAAGCCAGCAATCATCAGCGATTCGGCTTTTGAGCCTTCGGTTTTATTTTCGGTGGTTTGGAAACTTTCGTTCGGATCGTTCGAGAAGCAGTTCAGGTTCAAGCAGTCGTTCCAGTCGGCGCGGCCAATCAGAGGCAAGCCATGCGGTCCGAGGTTGTTCACCACATGATCGAACGACACGGTAAGGTGATCGAATAAAGTGCGTGCAACACTCATATCGTTATCGAACGGTACCATTTCGTCGAGAATGCTAAAATCGCCCGATTCCTTAATGTAGCTGATTGTACCAAGAATTAACCACATGGGGTCGTCGTTGAAACCACCGCCAATATCGTTGTTGCCACGTTTTGTAAGTGGTTGGTATTGGTGGTAGCAGCCACCATCGGGGAACTGCGTTGAAGCAATGTCGATAATACGTTCGCGGGCACGTTCGGGTATTTGATGTACAAAACCAATCAAATCCTGGTTCGAATCGCGGAAACCCATACCACGGCCTATTCCACTTTCGAAGAAAGAAGCCGAACGCGAAAAGTTAAAGGTAATCATACATTGGTACTGATTCCAGATATTCACCATTCGATCGAGCTTTTCTTCGCCCGATTTTAGTGAATAAACACTTAGCAGGTTATCCCAATAACTGCGAAGTTCGGCCAAAGCAGCATCTACTTTCTGAGCTGTATTGAACTTTTCGATACAAGCTTTTGCTTTTTCCTTATTGATGATGTTTTTCGATTCCCATTTTTCGTCTTCGGCATTTTCGACATAACCCAAAACAAACACAAAGTCCTTCGATTCGCCGGGTTGCAATTCAACTTCGATGTAATGCGAAGCAACAGGCGACCAACCATGAGCAACACTCATTGATGGGCTGCCTGCCAAAACCGTTTGAGGTTCGTCGAAACCATTGTATAGTCCAAAAAACGATTCGCGATCGGTATCGTACCCGTTAATTTCGGTGTTTACCGAGTAATAGGCATAATGATCGCGGCGCTCTTTGTACTCGGTTTTATGGTAAATAACCGAGCCTTCAATTTCGACTTCGCCAGTTGAAAAATTACGCTGAAAGTTTTCCATATCGGTTGCTGCGTTCCAAAGAGCCCACTCAACAAACGAGAAAAGTTTCAGTTTTTTCACTTCGTTGGAATTATTGGTAAGGCTTAACTTTTGAACTTCGGCCCAAGTTTTTAGGGGCACAAAAAACAACACTTTTGCCGATACACCATTCTTCACCCCTTCAATTGTGGTGTAATTCATACCATGGCGGCACTCGTATTTATCGAGCGGTGTTTTCATGGGCTTCCAACCCGGCGACCAAACAGTGTCACCATCTTTAATATAGAAATAGCGGCCACCAGCATCGGTTGGTACGTTATTGTAACGGTAACGGGTTATGCGCCTGAATTTTGCATCTTTATAAAAAGCGTAACCACCTGCGGTATTCGATATCAGTGAGAAAAAATCTTCATTTCCCAGATAATTGATCCACGGATAAGGTGTTTTTGGGTTCGTGATAACGTATTCACGGTTTTTGTCGTCAAAATGTCCAAACTTCATAAATATTTGTTTTTCGGTTTTTTATTTTATTTCCATGGCACTTTCCAAAGCCCTTCGTTTGTTGAGTTCAATGGTTATCTCGTCCATTTTTTGTTGCGATAACGGGTAAAAATACATCAGTACAGCACCTGCAAAAGCAATAACAGCGGGAATCCAGCTCATAAGCATTATTATACCAGGTACTGCTCCCTGAATTGCAATGGCATCCTGTCCGTTGTAATGAAATGCAGCCAATACCAAACCTATAATTGCACCTGCAACGCCACCACCAAATTTTGTCGAAAACGAACCGGCCGAATAAATAAGCCCGGTAGCCCTTCGTCCGTTTTTAAATTCCGAATAATCGGCAGCATCGCCAAGCATGGCAAAGAAAAGTGTTGGGAATATAGCCGCTGCAAATTCAGAAATAATACCAATAGTAAAAATCCCAATGGTATCGGATGGGCCACAAAACACAAACAATGCATTAACTGCACCCGAGAAAATTAGTGCATAAATAAAAAGTTTGCGTTTACCCCATCGTTTGCCTAGAGGAGCCGTAATCATTGCTCCGCCTATCGATGCGATCATTAGAGCAACCATGTACGAAGCCGCAAGCAATTGGTTGTGTATATAATGTGTAAAATAAATTACAACAATCCCTTGTTTGATTGAGTTGTACACTTGAAATATGAGACCAATCAACAACAGGATTATCCAAGGCTTGTTTCGTACCAAATCGCCCAAATCTTTCAACAAATTGCTGCTTTGTGTTTTAAGCGGTTTAATTCTTTCGCGTGTCGATAAGAAAGTAATTATTAAACTGAGCGACAATACAATTGACAAAATATAAATGGCATTGCTGTAGCCACGTTTTTGGTCTATTATCGAAATATCGGCAGGTTCAATATTGTTCTCACCTTCAACAATAAAAGAGTAAGGCTTGTCGGCTTCCATCGAAAAACTTTTACCTTGAGTAGGTTCATTAATGCTATCGGGGTATTCGGTACCAGCCCAAATAAATGTTGCAATTCCGTTATCGGTTTTGATGTTTACATTTTCGACATCGTTTTGTGTCGAAACAGTAACCTCGTATTTGGCATCGGCCAACTGTTGAACATTTATTTGTGGGTTGATATTTCCAAAATGAGCAACCAAAAAAAGCAAAGCACCCTGCACCAACATTCCACCTGTAAAAGCTCCAACCATGCGGTACGAACCCAAACTGGTCCGTTCTTTATCATCGCCTGTCATTACAGCCATTAAAGCGCCATAAGGAATGTTGTTTGCGGTATAAACCAGGGTGAATATTATATAAGTGGTATAAGCATAAATAATTTTTCCTGTTGGGCTCAAATTTGGTCCGGTAAACAATAACGAAAGGATAACTCCTAATGGAATAGCTGTCCACAAAATCCATGGGCGGAATTTCCCGAATTTCGACTTGGTTCGGTCACCAACAATGCCCATAAGCACATCGCTAACACCGTCGCTAAAACGTGCTATAAGCATTAGTAAACCCACAGCAGCCGGATTTATACCAAACACATCGGTATAAAAAATAAACAAGAAAGTTGAAACGCCACGCCACGCAATATTTGCAGCTCCATCGCCCAATGCATATCCAATTTTCTCGGTAATTTTAAGTTTTTGATTAATTAGGTTCATTATATTGATTAGTTGTTTTGTGAATACTATTTTCGAGTATTAAATTGAAAAATCGAAACGTTCGGTTTTGGTTTTTTCGTAAACCTCGCGACTAAAAATAAAAAGCTGAGCAGGTTTGTGTTTTACTCCTTTTTGCTTCTCATCGAGCGGGATCACATACTTCATTTGAAGCACTTTTTTTCTGAAGTTGCGCCTATCGAGGGTTGTTCCGAGCACTTCTTCGTACAAACGCTGAAGCTGAGTAATTGTAAATTTCTCGGGGAGTAATTCAAAACCTATTGGTTCGGAACGCAATTTAGCTCTCAGCCTTTCAAGCGCTTTTTCCAGAATTTCGCGATGATCAAAACCCATTGTAGGCAAATTGCTAATTGGAAACCATTTCACGTTACGCTCTTTTAACGAAAGGGTAACAGTTGTGTTATCGATTAATGAAAAGTAGCCAACGGTAACAATACGTTCGCTAAAGCCTTCGCTTTGATTTTGAAGCCACAGCATATCTTTAGGCGAATTAACACGCTTTACCCCTCCAAAAGCGTAAAATTGCTCGAGATAAATATTATCGAGACCCGACATTTTTTTGAGGATACGTGCTGCTGCAGTATCAAAATCTTCATCTTCGAAAATATGGTATCCGGTAAGCGTCCAATCGTCGATTAATACTTTATTACTTTTTTCATCGATTAGTTTGCGTTCAACTAACAATACATTCAATTGATTGAAGTCGAAACCGAAAATCACACAGTCTACTGAGATATTAGGAATTATTCGCGACATGTATTTTTTTAATGCGTATTATTTACACATTGCAAATATAGAAAAAAAGATAAACCACCAATTGCTTTTATTACAATTGGGTAAAAAAAAGTGTTTTATAAATTTTAAAATTCAGAAGTGAAATGAAACCTAATATCTTTAAAGTCTTGCTGAGCCATTTCGAGTATGAATTGTGAGTCGGCCATAAACACGTCACGGTTCTGCTTATCTTTGGCCATACGCTGGTATTTACGCTTTTTAAATTCATCAACAATTGCTTGATCGTCGGCTTCAATCCAGCAAGCTTTGTACATTTGAATAGGTTCGAAACGGCATTTAGCACCATATTCGTGTTCGAGTCGATACTGTATTACTTCGAATTGGAGCTGCCCCACACAACCAATTATTTTCCGATTGTTCAACTGGCTGGTAAACAACTGGGCAACCCCCTCGTCCATTAATTGATCGACACCTTTCTCGAGTTGCTTAAACTTCATGGGGTCGGCATTTTCGATGTAACGGAACATTTCGGGCGAAAAGCTTGGAAGTCCTTTGTAACGAAGATCCTCCCCTTCGGTTAAAGTATCGCCGATAATAAAATTCCCGGTATCGGGCACACCAACTATATCGCCGGGGAAAGCCTCGTCGATCACTTCGCGTTTTGAAGCCATGAATGCTGTTGGTGACGAAATTCGAAAAGTTTTTCCGCTGCGGGTATGCTTATAAACTTTGTTGCGTTCGAAAGTACCCGAACATATTTTTAAAAACGCAATACGGCTACGATGATTGGGGTCGATATTTGCGTGAATTTTGAACACAAAACCCGTTAGTTTCTCTTCGTAAGGGCTTACTTCGCGTTCCTGCGCCTTTTGTGGCCGTGGGAATGGGGCAATCCGCACAAAAGCGTCGAGCAGCTCTTGCACGCCAAAATTATACAGGGCACTTCCGAAAAAAACCGGTGCTAAATCACCAGCAAGGTATTCATTTACATCAAATTCGGGATAAACACCTTGAATAAGTTCAACATCATCGCGCAATGTTGCAGCATCAGATTTACCTATAAATGTTTCAAGTTCGTTATCAGCCAAATTGTTGAACTTGATTGCACGATCGATTTCCTGAATATTTGGATTGAAAAGCTGCAAGCTTGAATCGAAAATATTATATACCCCCTTAAAACCAGGGCCGCTGCTTATCGGCCAGCTTAATGGGCGCGTGCTTATTTGCAACTGTTTTTCAATATCTTCGAGCAGGCCAAAAGTATCGTCGGCCGGGCGGTCCATTTTGTTAATGAAAATAATCACAGGTGTTTTCCGCATCCGGCAAACACCCATCAACTTTTCGGTTTGAGGTTCAACTCCTTTGGCAGCATCAATCACAATAATAACACTATCGACAGCAGTAAGTGTTCTGAACGTATCCTCTTGAAAATCCTGGTGACCGGGTGTATCGAGAATATTAACTTTATAACCATTGTATTCGAAGCCCATTACCGAAGTAGCGACCGAAATCCCCCTTTGGCGTTCAATTTCCATGAAGTCGGAAGTAGCAGTTTTTTTTATTTTATTGCTTTTAACAGCCCCTGCAACATGTATAGCCCCACCAAAAAGCAAAAGTTTTTCGGTTAGGGTTGTTTTACCCGCATCGGGGTGACTCACAATAGCAAAAGTCCTTCTACGCTCAATTTCCTGTTTAAAACTCATTGTCGATTTTTTTTTTGAAGCTGCAAAAATAGACTTTTTTAGGATGATATAAATATTACAACAAAAAAACCGCGGGATCTCCCGCGGTTTAACCTTAACCAAACTAACAAAACCAAACCTTATGAACTAAAATGTTACTTTGTGTAACTTGTTGCCGTACCATAAGGAGTTGTACGACAACTTTTGCTATTAGAACAAAAGGGTTTTAAAAAAGTTCAATTTTTTTGAAAAAATATTTTTTTATCCTGGAATTACCCTTACCATAAATACGCCTTCGATTCCTTCCAAGATATCAACAATCTCTTTTTCAACTTCTTTCCGATAAACATCGATAATATTGTAAGCAATATCGCCACGGTTACGATTGAGCATATTGGCAATATTCACATTGGCCGAAGCTAATGCAGTAGTAATTTGCCCAACCATATTCGGAATATTTTTATTTGCAATTAATATTCGGGCACCATCGGTTGTGCGATCCATTTCGGCCGTGGGAAAATTTACCGAGTTAATTATGTTACCATTTTCGAGATATTCGCGCAACTGCTCAACGGCCATAATTGCACAATTAGTTTCCGATTCTTCTGTTGAAGCTCCTAGGTGAGGAATAGCAATCACATTTTTCATTTCCATAACTTCGGCATCGGGAAAATCGGTAATGTAACATGATACTTTTCCACTTTCGAGCGCTTCGGCAATATCGGCATTGTTAACCAATCCACCACGTGCAAAATTAAGCACTTTAACACCATCCTTCATTAAAGCTATGCGTTCTTTATTGATATAGCCTTTGGTTTCGGGTGTTTGTGGTACATTAATGGTTATATAATCGGCTTGCGAAAGTAGCGCTTCGGCACTATAGGTTACTTCAACATTACGGCTTAAACGCAAAGCCGATTTAACCGACATATAGGGGTCGTAACCAATAACCCTCATGCCAAGCGCCTGAGCTGCATTGGCAACCAAAACACCAATTGCACCTAGGCCAATTACACCCAAAGCTTTATTTTTGATTTCTTGTCCACCATAGTTCTTTTTACCAGCTTCGACTAAAGCAGGAATTTCATCGCCTTTACCTTTAAGAGTTTTTGCCCACTCAATCGACTCGGCAATTTTACGCGAGGTAAGCATTAAACCGGCAATAACCAGCTCTTTAACGCCATTGGCATTTGCCCCGGGAGTATTGAACACCACAATACCTTTTTCGGTACACTCATCAACCGGGATGTTATTAACACCTGCCCCTGCACGCGCTATTGCTTTTAACGACTTGGGCATTTCCATACCGTGCATTTTGAAACTGCGAAGGATAATACCATCGGGCTCGGTAAACTCGCTGTTAATTTCGTAATTTTCAATAGGAAAAAGTTTTAATCCCTCTTGGTCGATTTGATTGAGGTTTTGGATTTTATACATGATAATACAGTTTAATGTTACTTTGAATTGTAGTTTTGAGTGACAAATATCAGAATTTTCGACAAGAATATGATTTATTGAGCAAAAAAAATGCACAAGGTTAAAAAAGCTGCGATATGGCTTTCAACAATTCTTCTTTATTATAAGGTTTTATTAACAAGCTTGAAAAGCCCATAGTGGCCAGGTTCTTCTTTTGCTCGGGCGATGCATATGAAGTTTGCGCAATTACCGGCACAAAAGGGCTTATTTTTCTAATTTCGGCAAGCATTGTTTGACCGCTGTAATCGGGTAAACGTAAATCAAGAATAATAAAATCGAAGTGCTGCTTTTGTAAAAAATCCAATGCAGTTTTCCCATTATGAACCCATACCATAGCCACTTTTGTACTAATCAAAAATGAATGCAAAAGCATATAGCTCGAACGTTCGGGCTCAACCAACAAGGCTGTTTTTCCCACCAAATTAATGTTAAGTACTTTTTCTGGTTTTACAGGCATTTGCCAATTTTGTACGATTCTGATTTCGCCGGGAATTTCAAAATAAAACGACGAGCCCATACCGAGCTCCGACTCAACCCAAATGCGACCATTTAACAAATTGCTTAAACTGCGCGAAATACTCAAACCCAATCCTGTTCCCCTATAGATGGCTTTATCTTCCTCAATTTTAATGAAACGGTTAAAGATATTACCAATGTCTTCTTTTTTAATACCAATACCGGTATCCCTCACCCACATTAAAATGCTTTTTTCGTTTAGTCGATAACCAAATTCGACCTTCCCTACTTTGGTGAACTTTAGCGCATTGCTTAACAAATTGCTCAATATTTGCTTTATTCTGACCTGATCGGAGTTAAACTCAACAATTGTATCAACCGATGAAATGTTTTCACAAATCAGCTTAACACTTTTTCCGGATATCAGCTTCAATTCTTCCTGAAAAATAGCATTTACTTCGGCTATCATATTTGTAAAATCGAAAAATTCCTTTTCAATTTTAAGCTGCCCCGATTCAATTTTTGAAATGTCGAGAATATCTTCAACCAGTTTCAGCAAAGAACTTACATTGGCTTTGATAATGTTTACATATTTCTGCTTTCGGTCAATACTATACATATCGTTACTCACCAACGACGAAAAGCCACTAATGGCATTCAACGGTGTTCTGATTTCGTGCGACATGTTAGCCAAAAACGACGATTTTAAACGATCCGATTCTTCAGCTTTTCGTTTAGCTATTTCCAAATCGCGGGTTCGTTCGGCCACTTTCGCCTCCAATTCCTGATGGTGCAATTCTATTTGATGCTTTTGCTCCCTGATTTTTGTATTCTTGCTCAATAATTCTTTATAAGCAATTTCAAGCTTACGTGTCCGCTCATTTATTAATTCTTCGAGTTTGCGCTGTCTTTCGCGTATTTGTAGATAAACGACAGTTACAACAAGAATAATTAGTGCCAACACTGCTATCCTAAACCACCATGTTTGATAATAAGCTTTTGAAACTTTAATATTTAACGATGCAACTGACGACACAACATTTCCATACTCATCGGCCCCTTTGATGTTTAATTGGTAATTACCCGACTTTAAATTCGAATACGAAACATAGTTTCGGTTTCCAACATAGTTCCAATCGGAATCGACTCCACTAAGTTTAATCCAAAACCGATGCCTTAATGGATTGTTATAATCGGGCAGCGTATATTCAACGGAAAGATAGGTATGCCAATAATCGAGCTTTATTGTTTGTGGTTCGTATAAATAATTGGCAACCTCGTTATCGTTTACTTTAACCGAAGATATTAAAAGTGATTTTTGCAACTCGCTAACTGCAATACTATCGGGATGAAAAATATTAAACCCATTATTTCCCCCAAAAAACAAATACCCGGAGGAGAAATAGCTACTTGCATTGTATTCGCATATATTGCTCATTAAACCAAAATCGGATGTAAAATTGCGTACTGTGTAATCAACAGTATTGAAACGCGATATACCATTATGCGTACCCAACCACAAATAACCATCTTCTGACTTTTCGATATTAAGCACCATATTGCTGGGCAATCCATTTTCACTTGTAAATTGAATTACCTCGTTGTTATTTGTATTAACTTGGAATAACCCGTTGTTTTTTGTACCAACCCAGATTCTATTTAAGGTATCGGCCAAAATCCTGCGAACCATATTATCGCCACCCTTTGAACTTTCGGAAGGATAGAAAGAAAAATGCTGTAAACTTTGCCCCTCGCGTTTCAATTGAAACACACCATTTTGTCGTGATAAAAACCACAAATTTCCGGATTTATCTTCCTCAATTTTCAAAAAATCTACTGCTTTATTCTGAAAGGTAACAGAGTCGTTGTTTTCGATAGATTTGAGCCACTGGAGGGCACTAATCTGTCTGTTGTATTTTGCGATACCATTTTTCGATGCGAACCACAATAAACCATCACTGTCTTCGTAAATATGATTCACAAAAATATTCTCAACAGTTATCCACTTTTGGGTTTGCTCGTCGAAAAAAGCCACCGAGTTGCCGGCTCCAATCCACAGAACACCATACGAATCTCGCATTATGTAATTAATTCGGTTCGAAGCAACAGAACCTGAATTGGTTTCATCATGAACAAAACTATCGATTTTTGCTGTTCTCAGATTACATGAAAAAAGGCCTTCGTGCTTTGTTCCTATCCACACAATTGAATCACCTTCGTTGTAAACCGAAAGCGTGTATTTATTGCTTAACCTTTCGAGGGCACAAAAACAATTGGGCAATTTCCCGAAAACATCTAAGTTCATTTTGTATTTAAAAACACCACCGAATTTTGTTCCAATCCACATCAGGCCAGCATTATCGACATAAAGATATCTAATATGATTACTTTTTATTGGATATACGAGATCAGTATTGCTGTTCAATAAAACATAGCCTCCATCTTGTATATCTATAACTATCAAACCCTTGGAATCGGTACCTGCCCAAAGAAAGCCATGTTCATCAATCAATAATGAGTTAAAACCCTCGTGCTGAAAAAATAGAACATCGGCTGGTTTGAAATGAAAGTGACTAAATTTTTCTGTTTCGGTGTTAAATTCAAACAAACCATTATTTGCTGCAAGCCAAATGGTTTTATTTTGCAATAAAAGTGAGTAAACCTTGTCGGGATCTTGCCCTGTTGGAATATTCGACCAATTACGATACTGCCCTGTAAGCATATCGTATTTAACTAAGCCTTTACTGGTACCCAACCAATATATTCCACCAGGTTGTTCAATAATAGAATAAACCGATACTTTAGCTTCTAAATCACTTTTTCCCGACAATAAAACTTGCTTCAAAACACCTGAATACGGATCAATAACAGCTACGCCATTAGCAGTGCCCACCCACATATTGTGCTTCGAATCGATAAATAACGAATAACAAAACAAATCGGTAATCAAGGTATCGGCCATTCCACTATAAAAGAAAGCACTAAATTGCTGTGTTTTTTTATCGAATCGATTAAGGCCCATATCGGTTGCCAGCCAAATAGCGCCCAATGAATCTTCTATCATTTTGTTAATGCTAGGCGACAATAATGAATTTTGCTTAGTTGCATTTTGAGCAAAAAGCTGAAATTTATGACCATCGTAACGGCAAAGCCCCATCGATTCGACAGCAAACCACATTATACCATCTTCATCTTGCAGCTGATCTTTCAAATTAGTGCCCGGTAAACCTTGGTCAAAAGACAATTGTTTGAAAGCATACTTTTGATCAAAAGCATACCCATCGATATTGAAAGATAATACATACAAGAAAATAAGAAACAATATTATACCCTGTTGTTGCACTTGTGCTAATTAGATGTTTGTTTTTTGAGTTAAGATAGGGATTTATTTTAAATTTTGCTGTGTTTATAAAGTTTCTATTTAGTATTTAAACTAAAAATTTCAGAACGGACAGATATTGAAGCCATCCTCAACATACTACGACTGCCATGTTTTGTGAAAAAAAAGATCCAACCTTTTTGATTGAATCTCCTTAGTGCCCGGAACAGGACTCGAACCTGCACATCCTTGCGAATACTAGTCCCTGAAACTAGCGCGT
>DAOSWJ010000022.1:0-4567 GCA_035380005.1 Prolixibacteraceae bacterium
TGCTTTTCGAAATGATTAACGAACCCAACGGCTTAACACTCGATAACGTTAACGAACTTAACGCAAGGATACTATCAATCATCAGAATAACAAATCCAACCCGAATAGTTCTTTTTAGTGGGCATAAATGGGCCAACTCCGATGAATTAATTGCGGCAACTGTTCCCAACGACCCTTACCTTATTGGTTATTTCCACTCGTACGATCCCTGGACCTTTGCAGGTGAGGCTAATGGCACTTGGGGCACAGCATCGGACCGCAATGCGCTAAAATCGAAATTCGACAAAGTACAGGACTGGTCTGAAAAAAACAATGTACCAGTAAGCATTAACGAATTCGGTGCGATTATTCAATACCGTAATGGAAGTGAAATCAGAGTCAACGACTACAATTCTCGAATGAGGCATTACGCTGCTTATGTTGAAGAAGCTTTGAACCATAATTTCTCGTTCAATGCATGGGACGATGGTGGCGATTTTGGCATTTATCAACGCGCAAACCGTAATTGGAACGATGTAAAAGACATCCTTATCCACACTTCGAACAAAAGCGCTACCGATATAAAAATTAGCACAAAACAAGATAGTTTATTACAAATAAGTTGGACTAACAGAGACGAAACAATCGACAGCATTTTTATTGAACGAAGAACCGACAACTCTTCCTTTTCAAAAATTGCTACGCTTGCACCAACAGCAAACAGCTTCGACGACAACGGCCTTGAAGTAGAAAAAAACTACTATTATCGTGTTGTATATCATTACTCCGACAGTGTAAACAGCCCGTCGTACCCACAACGCGGACAACTTGCGCCATACATCCGCAATCCTTTTCATGGTAAGGCCATAGCTGTTCCAGGTACTGTTGAAGCCGAAGATTTTGACTTAGGCGGACAATTACTCACTTACAAAGACAACGATACACGCAACAAAGGGAACGCCTACAGAAAAACAGAAGGAGTTGATATTCAGTCGCGCACCGATGGCTACCAGATTTGCTATGTTGAACAAGGCGAATGGATTGAATACTCCATTGATGTAACCGAAGCCGGCTCGTATGAAGTTACAGCTTGGGTAGCTTCAATTGAAGGAGGTGGACGAATGGCCATCACTTTTGGCGACGGGCGTACAACATTTTTCGATATACCAGCAACAGGTAGCGCCACACAACTCGAGGGAGTTACGAAAACCCACGAGCTCGAAGCAGGGGAACAAATTATTCGTTTACGCATTATTTATTTACCCGAATTCAATATCGATCGAATTGAGTTTGCAAAAACAACTTCGGTTAAAACAAATAATATCGGCCCTAAAAATGTTAACATTTTCTCGAACCAAGAGGGATCGGCTACACTGAACACCAATCAAAAGGGCGAAATATCTTTTTACAACATTAACGGACAATTGGTTTTAAAAGAAGAGATTTCAGAGCCTGATAATATTTTCAAATTACCATCGAAGAAACTTTTGATTTACCATTTTATCAATACAAAACAAGAAATATTTAGCGGCAAAGTACAAATCAAATAGCACCGCAAAAAATGGCAGCAAAAACGCTTAAAGTTGTCGAAAAAAGATATTTTTGAATATCGAAACACAAAACGATACCTAAAAACCAAAAATTTTGACACTCGAAAGCTACATTGTATTAATAGTAATTGTGGTAATGATATTTGCGCTGGCCAAAGATGCTATGCGTCCGGGATTGGTATTGTTTTCAGTTGCTGTTTTTTTTATGGCAATCGGGATTATTACCCCCAATGAAATGGTTGCCGGTTTTTCAAACAAAGGAATGCTTACTGTTGGCATTCTTTTTTTGGTAAGCGAGGGGGTAAGGCATTCTGGCATCATGAACAAAATGGCCGAAATATCGCTGCCAAAACAAAAGAGATCAACATCGCGCATGTTGCTTCAATTAATGCTACCAATATCGGCTTTGTCGGCATTTCTGAACAACACACCTGTTGTAATTATATTTGCCCCAATGATAAAAAAATGGGCCGAGAAACTGAAAATTTCACCTTCGAAGTTCCTAATCCCATTATCGTATGCTACAATTTTTGGAGGTATTTGCACACTTATTGGCACATCAACCAACCTTGTTGTTGACGGCATGATGCAGGAAGCAGGGTACAAAGGTTTAAACATGTTTGAACTTGGCAAAATAGGGCTAATAATTGCACTTATAGGATGGCTTTACATCGCATTTATTGGGCACCGGTTATTGAACAACAAAGAAAAAGACAAACCGCAAAACAGCCGCATCGACAGTAAAGAATACTATTTCAACCTACTTGTTGTTCCCAAAAGTAAGTACATTGGTGAGGTTGTTCGTAAAGGAAAGATGAGCGAAAACAAAAACATAACCATTGTATCGGTTGAACGCGACAACAACACCTTGCTAACTCAAAACGAGAGGGTGATTTTACAAGAAAACGACAAATTGCTTGTTTGTGGCTTCGAAGAAAATATTGAATCGCTACTTTCGTTAAGCGGCCTTGAAGTTATTACCCAAGGCAACCTCGAAAAAATAATGCAAAGCGAAGATCTGCAACGCATTGAAGCAGTCCTTGCACCTCGTTTCCCTGGCATTGGCTCTACCCTCGACGAATTCGACTTTTACAACCGTTTTAAAGGAATTGTTTTGGCCATTCACCGAAACGGTTCAAATATTACATCGAGCCTTAACAGTGAACGCTTGCGTCCAGGTGATTCGTTAATTATTCTGGCCGACAAAGAGTTTGTTGAAAACTGGAACGATTCAAAAATGTTCTTCCTTGTTTCATCGAAAGGTGAAATGGAAAAACCTGCAAAAACCTACAAAATTGGATGGACCCTCGCCACATTAATAATAATGATTGCTGGCGCAACCATTGGACAGTATTTACCAACGGTAAAAGGCAATACCCCCGACATGTTTTTCTTTGCAGCTGTTGCAGCTGTTATGATGGCTGTTTTAAAAATATTTCCACCCAAAAAATACTCAAAGGCAATTAGTTGGGATGTACTCATTACCATTGCTTCGGCATTTGCAATAAGTAAAGCGATGCTCAATTCTGGAGCTGCCCAAAATGTTGCCCACTTGGCCATCAATTCGGTAAAACAAATGGGACCAACTGCCGTGCTGGCAATTATATACCTGATTACCATGGTTTTCACCGAAATTATTACCAACAATGCCGCAGCAGCAATTGCATTTCCTATTGCCTTATCGGCAGCAAACCAATTAGGTGTCGATCCGAAACCATTTTTTATTGCCATTTGCATTGCAGCCTCGGCAAGCTTTTCAACTCCAATAGGTTACCAAACAAACATGATTGTTCAATCAATCGGAAATTATAAGTTTAAAGATTTTTTACGCATAGGCCTGCCTTTAAACTTTTTAGCGTTCATACTCTCAGTTGTATTTATTCCTTTAATTTGGAAATTTTAGCCACCTCCAATTAATGTTTGTAAATAAAATTTGAAGCTTGTTGCTCTTTTATCGATTAATTTTTCTTTATCGGCAGAAAAGCTATTTTTGCATACTTATTGATCTTTATAAACACGCAATTATAAAATGAATAATTACAACCTTAGTCACCTTCGCGAACTCGAAGCCGAAGCCATCCATATTATCCGCGAAGTAGCAGCCGAATTCGAAAACCCGGTGATGCTCTATTCAATCGGAAAAGATTCATCGGTAATGGTACGCCTGGCCGAAAAAGCATTTTACCCGGGCAAAGTACCTTTTCCTTTGATGCACATCGACTCGAAATGGAAATTCAAAGAAATGATTGAATTCCGCGATAACTACGCCCGCGAGAACAACTGGGACCTCATTGTTCATTTTAACAAAGAAGGATTTGAAAGTGGTGTAGGACCGTTCACCCATGGCAGCAAAGTACACACCGACATTATGAAAACACAGGCATTGCTTGCTGGCCTCAATAAATACAAATTCGACGCAGCTTTTGGTGGTGCCCGCCGCGATGAAGAAAAATCACGCGCCAAAGAACGTATTTTTTCATTCCGCGATAAGTTTCATCAATGGGATCCCAAAAACCAGCGCCCCGAGCTTTGGGATATTTACAACGCAAAAGTACACAAAGGAGAGTCAATTCGCGTATTTCCAATCTCAAACTGGACAGAGCTCGATGTTTGGCAGTACATTCGTCTCGAAAACATTCCAATTGTACCACTTTACTTTGCAAAAGAACGCCCAATGGTAAACATGGACGGTACCTGGATTATGGCCGATGACGAACGCATGCCCAAAGAATTGCGTGACAAAGCCGAAATGAAGATGGTCCGTTTCAGAACCCTTGGCTGCTATCCGCTTACAGGAGCAGTAGAGTCGAATGCTACAACCATTGAAGAGATTGTTGAAGAAATGATGACCGTAACCGTTTCGGAACGCACAACACGTGTAATCGATTTCGATCAGGAAGCCAGTATGGAACAAAAGAAAAGAGAAGGGTATTTTTAATATTGCTTCGCAATTTTTAAAAATGTTGTCATGGTTGTCTGCTCCCTTTGGGAGCGTTGTCATAGTAAACAACAACAACAACAACAACAACAACAACAAC
>DAOSWJ010000022.1:4667-19222 GCA_035380005.1 Prolixibacteraceae bacterium
AACAACAACAACAACAACAACAACAACAACAACGAAAATAGCAACCACAACCCGATTATAATGAAAAGCTACGAAGACCTGGAAATATACAACCTTGCTTTCGATATTGCAGTACGTGTATATAAACTAAGCATTCAATTGCCTCATCCCGATAAATTTGAAACTGGCAGTCAAATTCGCAGATCCAGCCAATCAATTAAAGACAATATCGTTGAAGGATATGGAAGAAAAAGGTATAAAGCAGATTTTATTAAATTCCTTGTATACTCACATGCTTCGTTACTTGAGTCGCTATCTCAAGCAAATTTTTTATCAGTTATTCATCCAAATACCGGATGGGAAGATGTCCATATAGAACTTGATAAACTAGGTATTAAAATTTCAAATTTCATAATTTATGTCGAAAAGAACTGGAAAACATAATACAACAACTAAAACGTGAGCAAAACGCCCCCTCAACAACAATGACAACAATGACAACAAAAGCAACAATGGCAACAAATAACAACAATGGCAACAAATAACAACACACAACGACAAAACAGCAACTCTCCCACCGGAAACAACCGTGGCAATCTCGATATTCAAACCTTTTTGAACCAAGACGAACAAAAAGACCTGCTCCGCATCCTCACTGCCGGATCGGTCGATGATGGAAAATCGACACTTATCGGGAGGCTAATGTTCGATAGTAAAATGTTGTACGAAGATCAACTGGCTTCGCTCGAACGCGACAGCAAACGTGTTGGACACGCAGGCGAAGAAATCGACTATGCATTGCTGCTCGATGGGCTCAAAGCCGAACGCGAACAAGGCATCACCATTGATGTAGCTTACCGCTATTTTAGCACCAACAAACGCAAGTTTATTATTGCCGATTGCCCGGGTCATGAGCAATATACCCGCAACATGGTAACCGGTGCTTCAACTGCCAACCTTGCCATTATACTTATCGATGCAACTAAAGGAGTAATCACACAAACCCGTCGCCATACTTACCTTGTATCCTTACTCGGAATTAAACACGTGGTGTTGGCTGTAAATAAAATGGACCTGGTTGACTATCGCCAAGAGGTTTTCAACGATATATGTGCCGATTACAAAGCTTTTGTATCGCAACTTAATATCCCCGACGTGGAGTTTATTCCACTTTCAGCATTAAAGGGCGAGAATGTTGTTGAAGGAACAGGAAAAATGCCTTGGTACCATGGCAAATCGATGCTCGAATTCCTCGAAACAGTACATGTGGCCAGCGACCGAAACTTCGAAGATTTTCGCTTCCCGGTTCAATATGTCAACCGTCCCGACCACGATTTCAGAGGTTTTGCTGCCAAAGTTACCTCGGGCATTGTACACAAAGGCGATGAAATAATGGTACTACCATCACGAAAAAAATCGATTGTTAAGCAAATTGTCTCCTACGATGGCGAATTACAAGAGGCTTTTCCTCCACAATCGGTCACCATTACCTTAACAGATGAAATTGACATCTCGCGTGGCGAAATGATTGTTCACCCCGATAACCTACCGCACATTGAACGCCATTTTGAAGCCATGCTGGTTTGGATGGACGAAAATCCGATGAATCCGGCAACACAATTCTATATTAAACACAATACCAACACCACCAAAGCAAGGGTCGATAATATCAAATACAAAGTTGATATCAACACCTTACAAAAATCGGCCATTAACCATTTCGAATTAAATGAAATTGGGCGAGTAGTACTTACTACTGTTAAACCCATATTTTTCGATCCTTACACAAAAAACAAAGGCACAGGCTCATTTGTACTCATCGACCCGGTTACACACAACACCTGTGCCGTTGGAATGATTATCGATAAGCTCGAATCGGGCGAATTGACCAACAAAATTTCGCTCGACGAATACCGAAGCCGCATCGATATGGGCGAATGCCTTATCGACAATTCCGAACGTCAAAAACGGTACGGGCAAAAAGGAGCAACACTTTGGATCACCGGCTTACACGGATCGGGCAAAAATGAATTGGCCTACCACCTCGAAAAACAATTGTTCGATATGGGGGCCACCGTTGTTTTACTCGATGGAAGCACCGTACGCTCGGGCTTATCGCGCGAGCTCGACTTCTCGCCCACCGATCATGTTGAACATTTACGCCGTGTAGCACATATTGCCCGTATGTTAAACGATCAAGGCATTATAGCTATTTGTTCATTTATATCGCCAAATGAAAACAACAGGGCACAAGTTGCCGAAATAATTGGCAAAGAACGTTTTAAGCTCATTTTCATGGATGCCGATTTAGAATTCTGCAAACAAAACAAACCCGAATTATATCAACTTGCTGAAGATGGCAAACTCGATAACCTCCCCGGAATCGATGCAGTATTTGACAAACCAAAAAATGCAGCATTAACTTTAAAACCAATAAATTTAAAACAGAACATCGACGATATTATCGACTTGATTTATAAAGAAAAAATTTATCCTATTTAATTTTGGACAAGAAAAATAAGGCTCAAAAGTCCAAAATGGTTATTTTTACTCTTAAAATAAAAAACGAACATTATGACCATTAAAAACATCTGTTGTATTGGAGCAGGCTATGTTGGAGGACCAACTATGGCAGTTATAGCACAACAATGCCCTCACATTGCAGTTAATGTTGTTGACATAAACCCCGAACGCATAGCAGCTTGGAACGATCCCAACCTCGAGAACTTACCCATTTACGAACCTGGTTTGAATGAAGTTGTAAACCGGGCACGTGGGCAAAACTTATTTTTTTCAACCGATATTGAAAAAGCAATTAACGAAGCCGAAATTATTTTCATTTCGGTGAACACCCCCACAAAAAATTATGGAAAAGGCAAAGGAATGGCTGCCGACCTTAAATTTGTTGAACTATGCGCACGGCAAATAGCCGATACCGCCAAAAGCAACAAAATTGTTGTCGAAAAATCAACTTTGCCGGTACGAACAGCACAAGCCATTAAAAACATACTTGAGAACAACAACAGCGGCTTTCGCTTCCAAGTTTTATCGAATCCCGAATTTTTGGCCGAAGGCACAGCCGTGCAAGACTTATTAAAACCCGACAGGGTGCTTATAGGTGGCGACCAAACACCCGAAGGAATAAATGCAATTGAAGCTCTTACCGAAATTTATGCCAACTGGGTTCCTCGTGAAAAAATATTACAAACCAACATTTGGAGCAGCGAGCTATCGAAACTTACTGCCAACGCATTTTTAGCACAACGGGTTTCGTCCATCAATTCAATTTCGGCTTTGTGTGAAAAAACCGGAGCTAATGTCGAAGAAGTAGCAAAAGCCATTGGAATGGACAACCGTATTGGCAATAAATTTTTAAAAGCTTCGGTTGGCTTTGGAGGAAGTTGTTTCCAAAAAGACATACTGAACTTAGTTTACATTTGCCGTAGCCTTGGCTTATATGAAGTTGCCGATTACTGGGAGCAGGTAAAAATTATGAATGATTACCAAAAACACCGCTTTGCCGACAACATTATCCAAACCCTTTACAATACTGTTTCGGGCAAAAAAATTGCATTCTTAGGCTGGGCATTCAAAAAAGACACCAACGATACCCGCGAAAGCGCAGCCATTTATGTTGCAAAAGAATTACTCGACGATTTGGCCGAAGTTCATGTATACGACCCAAAAGTAAGCGAAGAACAAATCATCAATGATTTAAATGAAGTATTTGAAAAAGAACACAATTACAAGTTTACCGATTCGCCACATTTTAGTTTACTGAAAGTTCACAAAAATGCTGAAAATGCAATGCAAAATGCGCATGCGATAGCCGTTTTAACCGAATGGGATGAATTTATCGATTACAATTGGGAAAAAATATACTCGAACATGAAAAAACCTGCTTTTATTTTTGATGGCCGAAATATTTTAAGCCGCAAAAAAATGGAACAAATAGGTTTCAAAATAAGAAGCATCGGTAAATAAAGCAATAAATAAAAAGCAGGATAAAATACTGTTATCGTTTTTCAACATACAACTTTTCACCTTCGGTAGCAGCAATTATAGCAGCTCCGCAACTGTCGCTCCATACATTAATTGCAGTACGACACATATCGAGCGGCCTATCAACAACCAGGATTAAACCGATAGCTGTTTCGGGCAATCCAATAGCTTTCAGAATTATAACTATTGCTACCAAGCTAGCCGAAGGAATTCCTGCTACACCAATTGATGTTAATAAAGCAATTAACACAACTGTTAGCTGCATACCAAAGCTCAGGTCGAGGCCATAAGCCTGTGCAATAAACATTGCGGCAACACATTCGTACAAAGCAGTTCCATCCATATTAACCGTAGCACCTAAAGGCAAAACAAAACTCGAAACTTTTTTCGAAACACCAGCCTTTGTTACCCCTTCGATTGTTTCGGGCAATGTAGCCGACGACGAACTTGTTGAAAATGCCGTTAAAAGTGCCTTAAACATTGTACTCAAGTGAAGCCCGGGCCTTATTTTACCAACAGTATACAGTATTAACGAGGTTGAAAAGAATAGATGAAATGTCAAACCAATTAAAACAATAACTGCAAATTTTAGCAATGGCACAATGGCATCGAAACCCGTTTCACTTACAGTTAGTGCAACCAAGCCTAAAACACCCAATGGCGCAAAACGCATAACCATATTGGTAATATCGATCATTATATCATAAATGCCATTCCAGAAATTTAATTGTACTTTTTTATATTCTTGATTAAGCCTTCGAATAAAATATCCAAAAATCAAACTAAAGGTTATTAAGCCAAGCATTTGCCCTTCGGCAGCAGCTTTAAATACATTGGGAGGTACCATTCGCAAAAACACATTATAAATTTCGCGACTTTCGTAACCGCTTATTTGATTAATTTTTTCGGCCGACAAGGGCGCCAACGCCAATATATCGCGAGCAGGTATTCCGCCTACAATTCCGGGCTTAAAAATATTAACTAAAATCAAACCGGTAAGTATGGCAATCAAACTGGTAAACAAATAATAAGCAATAGTTTTAACGCCCAAGCGTGCAAAACCCTTTTCGGAACTGATATTCGAAATGCCTGTAATTATTGCAGCCATTATTAGAGGCACCACAATCATTTTCAGGGCATTTAAAAACAATGTTCCCAAAAAACCCATTAAACCGGTAAGATCAACAACTCCATCTTTTCCAAAAAAAATACCTAAAGGAATTGAAATTACCAAGGCTACTAATATTTGCCAATGCAGTGCCAATCTTTTCATTTATCAATATTTTTTAAAACAACAACTAAAATAATAGAATTGATTAAATAATGCAGCATATTGTTCGATTATAAACTGTTTTCAAAATTTTGTGTCAATAAATCTATAAAGTATAAATTTTTATTTATTTTTCGGCTTTAAAACAATGGAGCATGAGGCAACTAAAGATTACAAAACAAGTTACAAACCGCGAAACATTATCGCTCGACAAATATTTGCACGAAATTGGGAAAGTTGACTTATTGTCGCCCGAGCGCGAAGTAGAACTTGCAAAAAGAATAAAAAAAGGCGATAGGGAAGCCTTTGAAGAGCTGATCAAATCGAACCTACGTTTTGTTGTGTCGGTTGCCAAACAATATCAAAACCAAGGATTAAGCCTTCCCGACCTCATTAACGAAGGAAACCTTGGGCTTATTAAAGCAGCACAACGATTCGACGAAACACGTGGCTTCAAATTCATCTCGTACGCTGTTTGGTGGATCAGACAATCGATTTTACAAGCACTGGCCGAGCAAGCCCGCATAGTTCGTTTACCATTGAATAAAATAGGCTCCATCAACAAAATAAACAAAACATTCAACCAATTAGAACAAGAATTCCAACGCGAACCTACAGCAAAAGAGATTGCCGAATTACTCGAATTAACTCCCGATGTTATCGAAGAAGCCATGAAAGCTTCGGGCCATCACCTTTCTATGGATGCGCCTCTTAAGGAAGAAGATGGAAATAACATGTATGATGTTTTGCTGAACTCCGACACCCCGAGCCCCGACAATGGACTGCTAAACAACTCATTGCAACAAGAAATTGAACGTTCACTTGCCACTTTGGGCGAACGCGAAGCCGAAATATTACGATATTATTTCGGCCTAAACGGAATCCGACCACATACACTCGAAGAAATTGGCGAAGTGCTTGGACTAACACGTGAAAGGGTTAGGCAAATTAAAGAGAAATCGATAAAAAAACTCAAAAACAACTACCGGAACAAGCTATTAAAAAGCTATTTAGGCGAATAATAAACATCAGCTCTTTAACCGGAGCTGTTTTGTTTTCTGAAATCGATCGAAAAGCTGTATTTTTGCAGTAATATTTTGAAATTCATAATTGTTATAAATGAACAGAATAATTGCACCATCGATATTGGCAGCCAATTTTCTCGAATTGGGAAAAGAAATTGAATGCATCAACAACAGCAATGCACAATGGATTCATTTTGATGTTATGGACGGTGTTTTTGTCCCCAATATCTCATTTGGCGCGTTTATCCTCGAACAAGTACGCTCAATTACCCCAAAGCCACTCGATGTACATTTAATGATTATTAATCCAGATGGCTATATCGATCAGTTTGCAAAAGCTGGCGCAAGCAACATTACCGTACATTACGAAACCTGCCAACACCTGCACCGAACCATTCAAAGCATTAAGGATAAGGGAATTATGGCAAGTATTTGTTTAAACCCACACACACCTATTGACCATCTCAACGAAATTTTACCCTACACCGATATGGTTTTACTCATGTCGGTGAACCCAGGCTTTGGAGGTCAAAAGTTTATTGAATCGACCTACGATAAAGTTCGCAAACTAAGGAAAATGATCGACGACAAAGGGCTAAAAACACTTATTGAAGTTGATGGGGGCGTAAATGCCGAAACAGGCAAAAAACTTTTCGATGCAGGAGCCAACGTTTTGGTTGCCGGAAGCTATATTTTCAATGCAGCTAACCGGCAATCTCAAATTGACAGTTTGCTTTAATCACAACTAAACCGAACCAACCATTGGCCAATTAAAAAAGAAAAGTGAATGGAAAACGAAATTAATTATCACAACATTGATCATCTGTTGGATCAAATTCCCGATAATTTTCAAATATTAGAGGAAACTATAAATATTGATGTTCAAAAGCAATACATCGAATCGTCGCAAAAACTCGAATTAAATGGCGATTTGGTTAATGTAGATGAACAGATTGCGATTGTTGAGAATCCCGATTCGGATGATGAAGAAATAAAAATAGCCTTACAGAATTTAGCATTTACCGATGCAATTGAAGCATTTCGGGCTATCGAAAGCTATACAAAAACAGCTCCCGATCATTTAAAAGATTGGGCTACGCTGGCTCTTCAACAAAGCCGCATTCTTATTCATGCTTCGTTGCTCGATGAACAACAATTCTTTATTTCATCGGGCTTAGGTGGAAAAAAAGACAAACTCAGGTACTTTTTTATTTTTCCTTTTGCAAACAATCTAAACATCACAGATTTTCAACGCAATTCATTTGAAAAGGAACTTAATTACTTCCTTGAAAAATACGATTCAATTTTAGAAGATCTGAATTTTGAAGAAAAATTTGCTACAGTTACAGCTCTGGTTCCTTTAAAATCGTCGGTAGCCGACATTGTTAACAGCCTGATCAATGAATGCAAAAACTACGGCAACTATTTGTCAGACAATGCAATAATCACCAATATTAAAAAATTCAACACGGAAGAAATTACCGAAATTATTGAAAACAATGAAGAATAACACAATTAACCTTGCCATTCAGGTTTTGCCACAATCAAACAAACAACACCCCTACTCCATTGTAGATAAAGCTATAGAAATAATTCAAAAAAGTGGTTTCCCATATAAAGTTTGCCCTTTCGAAACAGTTGTTGAAGGTAAATGGGACGAACTTATGGCCATGGTAAAGGAAATTCATGAGGTTTGTTATGCAAACAATACCCAAAGCATGATGTGTTATTTGAAAATACAAACACGTAACAACGAAGATGTTACTATTAACGACAAAATGGAGAAATACCAATAAGCATTTTAGAGTGATTTTTTTTTGAATAATTTCATTAATTTATTTGGGAAGTAAACAAGCAATCACTATCTTTGCACCGCATTTTTAAAGAGGTCCTGTAGCTTAATGGATAGAGCATCTGACTACGGATCAGAAGGTTGGGGGTTCGAGTCTCTCCAGGATCACTTTTAAAAAAAGCTGCTACGAAAATCGAAGCAGCTTTTTTTTTTGCCATTTTTTAATCAGTTTCTAAAAACCAATTCCTGATCGATTAAATCAACCACAATTGGTTTATTCTTATCAATATTTCCTGCTAAAATTCGTTTCGACAAATCATTTAGAATGTATTGCTGCAGAACCCTTTTTACAGGCCGTGCACCGTACTGTGGATCATACCCCACCGAAGCAATCCAATCAATTGCCGCTTCGCTTATATCGATTTTTAAACCTTGTTGCCCCAGCCTATCCGAAATACGTTCAAACTGAAGTTGAACAATGTCGTGAATTTGCTTACGCCCCAAAGGTAAAAACATAATGGTATCGTCAATACGGTTCAAAAATTCAGGGCGTATCGTCTTTTTCAACAGGTCAAAAACTTGCAAACGGGCTTGTTCGTATTTTTCGTACCGATTATTTTCATTTATTCCATCAAAAATCTGCTGAATATGTTGCGACCCAATGTTCGATGTCATTATAATAATTGTATTGGTAAAATTCACCACTCTTCCTTTATTGTCGGTAAGACGGCCATCGTCGAGCACTTGTAACAACACATTAAAAACATCGGGATGCGCTTTTTCAATTTCGTCGAACAAAACTACCGAGTAAGGTTTACGTCGAACCGCTTCGGTTAGCTGGCCTCCTTCGTCGTAGCCTACATATCCCGGAGGCGACCCAATGAGGCGTGTTACCGAAAATTTTTCCTGATACTCGCTCATGTCAATTCGGGTAATCATGTTTTCATCATCGAACAAATATTCGGCAAGTGCTTTGGCCAATTCGGTTTTACCCACACCGGTAGTACCCATAAAGATGAACGAACCAATTGGCCGTTTTTCATCTTGCAAACCGGCACGACTACGCCTAACAGCATCAGCAATTGCATTAATAGCTTCCTTTTGCCCTACCACTCTTTTAGCCAATTCATCATCGAGGTGCAACAATTTTTCGCGCTCACTCTCAAGCATTTTTGCAACTGGAATACCCGTCCAACGACTTACCACTTCGGCAATATCATCGGCATCAACCTCTTGTTTAACCAATGAACTTTTCTTTTGCTTTTCCTCAAGCTCGGACTGCAACCGGGCAATATCGGCTTCGGCATTTTTCATTAAGCCATACCTAATTTCGGCAACCCTGCCATAATCACCGGTACGTTCAGCTTGTTCGGCCTGATATTTATAATCTTCAATATCTTGTTTATTTTTCTGAATACCATCAATCAAACGTTTTTCGGTTTCCCATTCGGCACGGTACCGCGATCTTTCTTCTTGCAAATTGGCCAACTGTTCTTCCAAACCTTTCAACTTCGACTGATCGTTTTCACGCTTAATTGCCTCACGTTCTATTTCAAGCTGCATAATTTTGCGCTCCACCTCATCGAGCTGTTGTGGTACCGAGTCGATTTCGAGCCGTAACTTTGCAGCAGCCTCGTCAATCAAATCGATGGCCTTATCGGGCAAAAATCGTTCGGTGATGTAACGATGCGACAATTGCACAGCCGAAATTAGTGCTTCATCCTTGATACGAACTTTATGATGGTTTTCATAACGCTCTTTCAAACCACGTAATATCGAAATAGTGCTTAGCGTATCGGGCTCTTCAACCAAAACATGTTGAAAGCGGCGTTCAAGAGCCTTATCTTTTTCGAAATACTTTTGGTATTCGTTCAATGTTGTTGCACCAATAGCGCGCAAATCGCCACGAGCAAGAGCAGGTTTCAGAATATTGGCAGCATCCATAGCTCCCTCGCCCTTGCCTGCACCAACTAAAGTATGTATTTCGTCGATAAACAATATAATTTCGCCATTGGCATTCACCACTTCGTTAACCACCGACTTAAGGCGCTCTTCAAATTCGCCTTTGTATTTTGCACCAGCTACCAAAGCACCCATATCGAGCGAGAAAATCAACTTCGACTTAAGATTTTCGGGCACGTCGCCTTTAAAAATACGCTGTGCCAATCCCTCGGCAATAGCAGTTTTACCTGTACCGGGCTCGCCAATAAGTATTGGATTGTTCTTTGTACGACGCGACAAGATCTGCAACAAACGACGAATTTCGTCATCGCGGCCAATAACCGGATCGAGTTTGCCCTTACGAGCCTGCTCAACCAAATTTACGGCAAATCGCCCCAATGCGTTAAATTTATCCTCGGCCGATTCACTATCAACCTTTGCTCCTTTTCGCAGTTCGTCAATAGCAGCCCTTAGTTCTTTTTTATTGAAACCTGCATCGGTCATAAGGCGGGTCACCGAGTCGCCGGCATCGAATAAACCCAGCAACAAATGCTCCACCGAAACATACTGGTCGCTCATTTCGGAAGCATACTTAATAGCTTTTTGAACAGCAACGTTCGATGCATTCGACAAATATGGCTGTCCGCCACTCACTTTCGGATACGACTCAATTACTTTATCGAGTGCCATATTCAAACTTTGTATATTCACACCCAACTTATTAAAAATATACTGGCTAACATTCTCGGCAATTTGCTGTAAAGCTTTCAATATATGGCCGTTCTCAATTGCTTGCTGACCATACGAAGCAGCAATTTGTGCAGCCTGATTCAAGGTGTCGCGCCCTTTTATGGTGAAATTATTTAAGTTCATGATTAAAAATGTTTATATTAATAATAACTACTTGCACTTAACAAATCTGATTGGCAAATTGCAAATGCACTGCGTTTTAATCAAAACATTAACCAAACTTTCAATACTGAATTTTTGACATAAAAACACACCACAAAAACCGACAAAATAGCTGATATTCGGATATTTAACCGCAATTATGACAGAGGTACAACTGTTCGAAAACAGATACCAACGAAGGATAAGTATTGGGCAATACCATTTTTTTAACTTGGACGGTTGTAAGCCAGCGAGCCTCGGTAATATCTTCATTTACTTGCGGAACAGGCTCTTCGTTATTTAACGCCATCATGCTGTACCAATAAGTTGGCTTTAAAACCCATTCGTTATTATGAAATTTCGACTGGTAAATATGGTAAGTAGTAATTAATTTTTGCTTTAGAATTAAGTGGTTTATTCCAGTTTCTTCAACAACCTCACGCAAGGCTGCACATTTTTTTGTTTCACCTTTTTCAATTTTCCCTTTTGGCAAATCCCATATTCCCCATCGTTTAATACATAAAAATTGGTTTTTGTTATTTACTACCAAACCACCGGCAGCTTTTACAATTTTGAAAAAGGGAGAAAGTAAAACATGTGGTTTTTCACATGTGTCAACATGTAAAAGAAAATTACGTTTTTGTTCATCGTTCAAAAAAGAAACACAAGCCTGTTGAATTGTTTTGCGGTCGGAAACTTCAACTAGCACCAAGCCACTTTGGTCAACATCTTGGACGTTGTTGCCAATGAAAAGAATTCTGTCATTAAAAAAAACTTTGTACATTTGCGGCGTATTAAAAAACTTTAAAAAATGGATAACAATCAAATTGAAGTAGCAAAAAGGCTACTACAAATTAACACAATAAAAGTACAACCGTCAAATCCGTTTACATGGGCATCGGGGTGGCTTTCGCCAATATATTGCGACAACCGCAAAATACTTTCTTACCCTGAAACACGCAATTTTATTTGCGATGAATTTACCCGCATTGTAAAAGAAAAATATCCACAAGCCGAAGTAATTGCAGGTGTTGCCACCGGAGCAATAGCTCATGGCGCTTTGGTAGCTCAAAAACTAGGCTTACCTTTTGTTTATGTGCGTTCGAAACCAAAAGATCACGGGTTAGAAAACCTGATAGAAGGCGATTTAAAACCAGGCCAAAAAATTGTTGTGATCGAAGATTTGGTATCGACAGGCGGTAGTAGCTTAAAAGCTGCCGAAGCATTAAGCAACTATGGCGGCGATGTGTTGGGAATGGTTGCCATATTCTCGTACAATTTTCAGGTAGCAACCGATAATTTCAAAAAAGCTGGACTCGAACTTACTGCATTAAGCAATTATAATGTACTGATCGACCATGCGTTAAAAATTGGCCACATTCATGAAGACGATGTTGAAAGCCTTCAAAGCTGGAGAAACAACCCATCGGAATGGGGTCGATAGTATTAAAAAACATCAATATCAACATAACGAAAGCCGGGTTCAATTTGATTCCGGCTTTTTCAAAAAGAATAAACAAGTATGGCAACCAGCAAATATGTGAGCGATGTAAAAACGGTTAATCAAAACCACCAAATCGTTTTCAACTTTTTATCTGACTTTAATAATCTTGGCCAATTTTTCAACGAATATACTTTTGCACAAATAGCGCAACAAATACCCAATGCCAGTATCGACGATTTTCAATCAGATACAGATAGCTGTAATTTCACGATCAGTAAAATTGGCCAGGTAGGTTTGCGCATAGTCGATCGTGAACCAACAAAAACAATAAAAAT
This sequence comes from Prolixibacteraceae bacterium, assembly GCA_035380005.1. Lineage (GTDB taxonomy): Bacteria > Bacteroidota > Bacteroidia > Bacteroidales > Prolixibacteraceae > Roseimarinus. Next base: position 17,347 of record DAOSWJ010000022.1, read on the forward strand.
ATCGGGAGAGGGGAATATCCCGTTTCAACTTTTTTTATGGATACAAATTTTACCCACCGGCTCATACGAATCGAAAATACGGGTAACCCTACATGCCGACTTGAACATGATGATGAAAATGATGGTAAACAAAAAGCTAAAAGATGGGATCAACAAACTTGCTGACGCCCTTACGATGCTGCCTTACCGCTAAACAGTGTCAGTTTGTCACAAACTACGATTTCAGTAAATTCAAAAAAACTACAAAAAGGCCACTTCTTTAAAATGATAGGTTTTATTTTTTCCGTTTGAAGCCCGAATAAGCAATTGTCCTATAGGGTTCACCCCAGTAATTACGCCCATATACTCACCATCATTATCGCTATAAAGCGACTCAACACCAAGCCGATACAAAGCGTCAACGTATGCATCATTAATAACATCGAGCTTTCCTTCTCGCAATAACAAATACCACGACTCAATCCTATCGCAAAGCATTGCAAAAAGCTCATTTAAATCAAAACGCCTCCCTACTAACTGACACAACGACACAGGATTAGGTGCATTGCTCAAAAATATTTCCTGGTTAATATTTATCCCAATACCTGCAACAGTTGAACCTAATGTGTAGCCCATTATTGAATTCTCGATAAGGATTCCTGCAATTTTTTTATCGCCAACATAAATATCATTTGGCCACTTAATTTTAAGGTCATCAACAAAGCAAGACAACATATCGCGCACAGCAAGGGCTATAAGCTTCGACAGCAAAAACTGATACTGAACCGGCAAAAAATCAGGGTACAACAAGACGCTCATTAACAGATTCTTACCAGGTTCACTTTCCCACGAATTATTTACTTGCCCCCTACCCGCATTCTGATAGCCTGCCAAAACAACAGTCCCTTCAATTAGCTTATTATCTGCCAATAATTTACTGGTATAGTTATTGGTCGAATCAACACTTTCAAGTTTTATGGTATTTTTTCCAATTATTTCTGCCATAAATTCAGAGGAATTAATTAGTCAAAAAGATTAAATTTGCAAAATAGTTACACAAATATATGGAGAACATTAAACAATCAGACACAACAACAGATTTAATAGACGCAATAATTGAAGGAGTGAGACGCAAAAAGGGACACGGGATACTCGATCTCGATCTTACAAAGATTAACAATACCGAATGCAATCATTTTATAATATGCCACGGCACGTCGAATACGCAAGTTGAAGCTATTGCCCGATCGGTTGAAGAAACGGTTGAAGAAATTACCGGCCAAAATGTTTGGCATACCGATGGTTATAAGAATGCACAATGGATTTTGCTCGACTATGCAGACATCATGGTACATGTTTTTCAGGAAGAATGGCGCAAACATTATGATCTGGAACAACTTTGGGCCGATGCCGATTTCATTAATTACAACTCAGAAAATTAGAGAACAATGACAGATAAAGAAACAAAAAACAAAAAACCGGCACCCGACAAGTTTATGCCTAAGAAGCCATCGGGCGGTAAGCCCAAATTCAATATGTCGATTATTTACATTGCCATAATACTGATTTTGGGCGTACAGTTTTTTTTCAGTGGAAAATCACCCATTGAAACTACTTGGTACCAAGTAAAACGCACCATGCTTCAAAATGGCGATGTTGAGAAAATTGTAGTTCTTAATAAAAACAAAGCTAACATTTACCTGAAGAAAGAAAGCTTTCAGAAGTATAAAGAAGAATTGGGCTCAGGCTATAGCGCACCAGATGTAAACGGCCCACATTTTTTCTTTACTCTTGGCTCATACGACTCGTTTGAGACTAATGTAAAAGACGCCATTGCTGAATACAATTTGGAAGAATTCCCGATTACTAACCAGGATACTTACGATTGGAGTGGCAT
>DAOSWJ010000023.1:0-18777 GCA_035380005.1 Prolixibacteraceae bacterium
ATATTTACCGGACATTGGGATGGATATTCAATTAGTGTGAACAATTATTATCTATATAAAAATAATTTTACTAATAAATTTGAATTTCTTCCATATGATGTTGATAATACTTTCGGGATTGACTGGTACATTGGAAATCTTGCTCAAAGAAACATTTATGAGTGGTGGAACCAGAATGAAAATATACCTCTAACTTCAAAACTATTCAGCAACCCGATTTACGTTGACAGGTTTTCTTTTTTTATAAATGAGTTAATCAGTAAATATGCACATCCAGATTCAATATATCCCACAATAGATAATATTAAAGCAAAAATTGATGCATCAGCAATAAACGATAAATTTCGGACTTTAGACTATGGATGGACAATCGATCAATACCATCAGTCATATACTCACGCCCTTGGTGATCATGTGAAATATGGGTTGAAACCCTACATCGCCGAACGAATAAATTCAATTAGCAATCAGCTTGTATTGAATCCTATTGCTCCAATAATTGAAAATGTTTACCACAATTTTGTTAGTTTTAATACTCCGTTTACTATTCAAATGAACATTACCGATGATGATGAAAATCCAACGGCCAAAATCTATTATCAAATCAACGATGGAGAATTTGAAGTTAAGGAATTTAAAGTTAATGAAAAGAAAAAGTATGCCGTTATCATTGATTCAATCTCTATATATGGAGAATTGAAATATTATATCGAAGCATCTGATATTGATAACAATATAACACGCGAACCTTTGTTGGGGACTTATTCAATAAAAGGAGGTGAACGTGATGTTAAATTGGTTGTTAATGAATTTATGTCAAGTAACAGTAACACAATCAAGGATAATTTTGGTGAAACTGAAGATTGGTTTGAAATAAAAAACAACGGAACAAAAAGTATTAATTTGCAAGGAAAATTTGTTACTGACAATAAATCAGAGCCCACAAAATTCATGCTGCCTGATGTGATTCTGGAACCGGGTCAATTTTATATAATGTGGGCCGACGATGATGTGCTGCAAGGCAAAAATCACACAAATTTTAAGCTTAGTTCAGATGGCGAGTCAATCTGCATTTTTAATTCTTACGAAAATAATTTAATGCCCATTTACTGTACCGATTTTCAGAAACAGTTGCCAAATACCTCATGGGGTCTTAATATGAATAGTGAACTAACCGAACAAAATTTTTTAACACCCGGAGGTGAAAATGGTGATAGCGATGTTGCTTTTATAACTTTCAGTTTTAACATGAATAAATGGATACATGATGGCATTTTTCAACCTAAAACCGATTTTATTGATGTAGCAGGAACTTTCAATAGTTGGAATGGAGGGGTTCAAGTTTACGATGCCAATAGCGATGGCATTTACGAATTTACTGTATTTGGATTTAAAGCAGGTGACTATATTGAATATAAAGCACGAATCAATGCCAGTTGGTCAAGGGCCGAATTTCCCGAATTGGGTAATGAAGGTAACCGGCAATACAACTTAAAACAAGGTCACAACCTAATTTCACATTGGTATAATGATCAAAAATTAAGTGTCTCCTTAGGTATTTACGATAATTCAGTTACAATTTATCCAAATCCAGTAACAAATATGAGATTTACAATCGATGCTGCATTTGATATAAATGCCGTTGTTGTTAAATCATTGCAAGGAAAAACTTTATACAATTTTGAAGTGCAAGAACAAAAAAGTGCCAATATATTAGTTGATCTGCCAAAAGGGATTTATGTTGTTCAAATCTGGTGTAAAGAAAGACCATATTCTTCAAAAATTATTGTTTACTAATGTTTTGTTGTTGTTAGATTACAATTGAATTATCAGTTTCTATTCTAGTTCTGTTTGCAACATGTAGAAAATTGTATTTAAATGTATTTGATTACGATATGGAATGTTTTTACACGATACAGCATTATACTTCATTTTATATATTGCGCTTCAATTATTTTTAACAATTAAAACTGTATGATGAGGAAGTTTGTGTTTTTGGCAGCTCTTGTGCTTTTTACTTTGTTTGTTCAAGCCAACGATCAGGTTCGTGAGCATTTGTTAATGGATTTCAACTGGAAATTTGCGTACGGTCATCCCTCCGATGCCGGTAAAGATTTTAATCATGGCACCTCGTACTTTTCGTACTACGCCAAGGCCGGTTATGGCGATGGCCCTGCCGCTGCAGGTTTCGACGATCGCGCGTGGCGCCAACTCGATTTGCCACACGATTTTGCTGTTGAACAACCATTCTCTTCGGAGGGGAGCCATAGTCACGGCTATAAAGCCATTGGCCGCAATTTCCCCGATGTGAGTGTGGGCTGGTACCGCAAATCTTTCGAAATTCCCGAGCATGATTTGGGACGTCGTATTTCTATCACTTTCGATGGTGTGCACCGCGACTCGCGCGTGTTTATCAATGGCCATTACTTAGGAACTGAAGAAAGTGGCTACAATGCTTTCACCTACGATATTACCGAGTTTTTGAATTATGGTGGCGCAAACGTTATTGCGGTTCGGGTTGATGTTACTTACGAAGAAGGTTGGTACTACGAGGGTGCCGGTATTTACCGACATGTGTGGCTAACTAAAACACAGCCCTTACATGTTGCGCAATACGGTACTTTTGTTTATTCAGAGCTTAGCGATAATAATGCAAAATTGTTTGTCGAAACCGAAATCGAAAACGATGCATTAAGCACAAGTTCGTTCATTGTTCAGCATTTTCTGATCGATGCCAATGAAGAAATTGTTGCACAATCGGGCGTTGAGGATGGCTTTTTAGGTGTATTGGAATCAACAACAATCAAACAACAGTTCGATGTGGCCAATCCGCATCTTTGGTCTATCGACGATCCGTACTTATACAAGTTGAAAACAGTAGTTTCAACTCCCGATGGTATAAGCGATGTTTATTACACAACATGCGGAATACGCACCATCAGGTGGGATGCCAAGCAAGGCTTTTTCCTGAATGGAGAACATGTTAAGTTAAAAGGAACCAACAACCACCAGGATCATGCCGGTGTTGGAACAGCCATGCCCGATGAATTGCAATATTTCCGTATTTCGAAATTGAAAGAGATGGGCAGCAATGCTTATCGTACTTCGCACAATCCACCAACGCCCGAGCTTTTGGAGGCTTGCGACCGTTTGGGCATGGTGGTGATCGACGAAAACCGATTAATGGCCACTGCTCCTTTTCAGTTAGATTATTTGGAACGCTTGATCAAGCGCGACCGCAATCATCCTTCAGTAATCTTATGGTCGATGGGCAACGAAGAGTGGGGTATTGAGGGCAATGTTACCGGCGAGCGCATCATTCAGCAATTGCAGGCCCATGCCAACCAACTTGATCCAACTCGGCCCAAAAATGCAGCCAGCAGTGGTGGTTGGGGTAACGGTGTATCGAAACACATCGAGGTGATGGGATTCAACTACCTGGGCAACGGCGACCACGATGCTTATCACGCAAAATTCCCCGATAAACCATCGGTAGGCACCGAAGAGGGCTCAACCAATACTACCCGTGGCGTTTATTTCGACGATGTTGAAAAACAGCATATTGCTGCGTACGATCGTACTGCGCAAAACGGACACTTCAAAACCATTGAATATACCTGGCAGTTTTACGATGAACGCGACTACCTGGCCGGAATGTTTATCTGGACCGGCTTCGATTACCGTGGTGAGCCAACTCCTCATGGATGGCCATCTATTCATTCGTACTTTGGAATGTACGATGTATGTGGTTTCGCTAAAGATAATGTTGGCTATCTGAAGGCCTGGTGGGGCAACGAGCCTGTATTGCACCTTTTTCCACATTGGAACTGGAAAGGTCGTGAGGGCGAAACCATTAAAGTGGTTGCTTATAGTAATGCCGACGAAGTGGAGCTTTTTGTTAACAAGAAAAGTGTTGGCCGTAAAGTGATGCAAAAAAACAGTCATATTGAATGGCTGGTGCCCTACAAAGCTGGCAGCATTAAGGCTGTTGCCTATAAAAATGGCCAAAAGCTGATGGAACAAACGCACGAAACTACCAGTGAGCCGGTTCGGTTGGTGCTCGAGCCTCATAAGCAGGCCGTAAGTGCAAATGGCGAAGACCTGGCAATTTTCACCGTTTCGGCAGTTGATGCAAAAGGGCGCTTTGTACCAACAGCACAAAACCATGTTAGTTTTGAAATTGAAGGCCCCGGCAAAATAATTGGCGTTGGAAATGGCGATAATACCTGCCTCGAGCCCGATAAATATATTGATGAAGTGAAGGCTTTATCGTTCAAAAACATCAAAGCCAAAAAAGTTGATGGAATGGAAGAACGTACTGAAACCGCTTTGGATTATGACGACAGCAATTGGGCGACGCAACAACAGCTTATCCGTCAATTAAAAAAAGGCGAAGTTGCTGTTTACCGAACAAGTTTCGATTTGCCCGATGATTACAACAATGCAAAGGTAACGCTCTTTTACAATGCCATTGGCGATGAACAGATCTTATACATTAACGGTAACCCCATCTCCGAAAAGTTGAACAAAAAATCGGGTGAACGTTATACTTTCGAACTAAGTGCAGAGCTTTTACAAGCAGGTAAAAACGAATTCGCAATTGTTGCAACAGCTTATACGGTGCGTAATTCGTGGGACACACCCAATACCGACCCCGGTGTAGTGCAAGTTGTTTTACCGGCCGAGCCCTACAAAAGAAGCTTGTTCAACGGTTTGGCACAAGTTATAGTTCAATCAACCAAAAATGCCGGCAGCATTAAACTTACAGCCAAAGCCGAAGGTTTAAGCAATGCGGTTTACGAAATTGAAAGCGAAAAGGTAATGTTGAGGCCTGCAGTTGATTAAGGTGCAGCCAACTGATTGATACAAGCAGGAGGGGCGCTCTTTATACGGAGTAGCTCCTCTTCTATTTCGGGATAGTTCTCGGGCTTGTACTTCTCTCGTATATCAATGCCTACCACTTTTCCGGCCCGGTACCAGTAAAGTGCTCTCGAAAAGGTGCGGTATTTTCGCAATAGTGTAAAAGCATTCTCGCCAAACTCCCTGTCAATTAGCAATACTAAAAGCTTAACCTGTCGGTATTTCAACGTTAGAAGGGTTTTGAAGTATTTTTCTTTTACAAATTCTTCGTATTCTTTTAAAAATTCTGTCCTTTCTTCGTCCGACTCAATAAATTCGAGTTGGGCATTGGTTAAATCGTATTCAACCTTTATGGTTTGAAGCAAAGGCCAAACAATTTGTAAATCGTTTTTAAGCTGATCGGGCTCCTGATCGTTGGCCATTAAATAAACAGGAAAACTGATCAGCATGATCAGAAATAAATAGGTGTGCACGTTTTTGTTAGCCTTCATTTGTTAATTGGTAATATCAATTATTTGTAAGTATGAATTATAGCGTTCAGCTTCAATTTTTTTTATGGCACTTTCTTCGGCTCCTTCCATGCCGCCTATGTAATAGCGTTGTGCCCAAGGTAGTATTGCCACTGCTGCATCCCAAAACGAATATAGCGAAATGATACGAATTGAAATTCCGGCAAGGGCAGCAACAAGTATAAAAGAGTTTGTGCCATCGCGAAAGTTGCCCGATATAACTTGCCCCGAGCCGGGTATGATGGCACTTAAAATATAAGCTCTTAGCGGATTGTATCTTTTCTGGTATCGGTAAATTTTTTCAAATTCATTATCGAGAATAGAAAAAGCACTGTCGGGGGCATTTGAAGTTTTCAACACTTGTGTAAATGCAAAGTGCGATGCCGAATCGTTTTTTAATTGGTAATTGGCAATGGCATTTATTAAATGTGATTGATACAGTTGGTTGTTGATTTGTGTATCGTTTAAATTATAAAGTTCGGCAAGGGCAACAACATACTTCTCGTTCATAAGCATGCACAAGGCTTTAGCCAAAATAGCTTCGTTTGCAATGCTATCGGTACTTGCAAAATGATAAGCTTTGTCGAAAAAATTTCCGGCCATATTGTAATTACTTTGATGAAAGTAACAGCTGGCAATTTTATATAAAAGCTCATCGCGTTTTTCGTAGCCCAAAAAGTAAGCCCTGTTGTATTCGAGCGAAGCATTTTCGTAGTTTCCGGCTACAAATTGTTTGTCAGCAAAATTAATTATATTGCTGATTGATTGAGCTTTACTGGCTTGATAAGCGAGCAGGCTAATAATCAGCGTAAAGATAATGCTCGGTTTCATGTATAAAGCTGTGATTCAGGTTGTTATTGTAAAGAATGGCAGCCCTGTTCCCGCCATAAATGTTTGCGGTATAATAACTTATGGCAATCCCACCTGCTATCCAGGGATATACTTTTTGGGTGCCATATTTATCAAAAGCCCTGTAAGCAAAAAATGCCGACGAGGCAGTAAACAGAAGCGACATGGCACCATCGGCCCAAAATCCTGAGTACATTTTTCCGCTACCGGGTAATACTACCGACATGAGTGTTGCTAAAAATGGGCTTTTACGTTTTGCCAAATGGCTTTGGATGGCAATTTGTTTCACTCCGGCCAGTTTTATTCCTTGGTTGCTATCGGTTTTTTGTGCCAAAAGGAAAGCGTCGTTCCATTGTTCCAATAAAAGCATTGTTCCAATTTGATAAGCTTGTTTGTCTTTAAAATCGAATCCTTTTGTTATAAGTTGTTGAACATTGGAATATTGCTTTTCGGTCATTAAAAGTCGTATGTATTCTTGTCGGAAATCTGGGTTTAGTTGGTTCAATGTTTCGAAATTGTATTTGTCGAAAAACTGAAAAGCAGATAGGTTGTGACCTGTTTTTCGGTAGGTTTTAAGGAGTAAAAGCAGGCTGCTTGAATCGGGTTCGCATAGATAGTTCACGCGTTCGAGTTCGTGCAAGGCTAAATTATACTGTGCGGTATTGAACAAATGGGAAGCAAATTCGCGCGAGTGCTCACAATTGAACAAATTGCTTTGTGACCGGCTTTGAAGGGCAAGCAACAAAAATATTGATAATATGATGGCTTTATTTAAGCGGGTCTTCATACAGTCCGGTTTTTGGGTCGAAAGGGTATTGCCCCTGTTTAACAAGCGGGTGGCAGCGTGTTAGCCTGTCGAAGATTTTCAAATAAGCAACAAATGCGTTTTCTTGCTGAATGGCTTGCATGGCATAAACCGAGCACGATGGATGAAAAACGCAACTGCTCATGTCTTGCGGCGAAACGTATTTTTTATATGCGGTAAACATAAGTGCAAAAGTGCCTTCGAGTTCGTTCCTGTTTTGCCCTGTTTTGAACACATATTTTTCTTTAGCTTCGGGTTGGTTTATTTTACTTAGCAATTGCTTGTTCATTAGCTGCTGTGCGTGTGCTACAATAGCTACAAATAATAAAACGAAAATTAAAGACAGCTTACAGTTCATGGTTGTAAATTTGGTTGTTGCCTTTTTCGTTTATTACTACATTGCTGAGTGTAATTATTTGGTAAACCGTTCCTTGTGTTAGGTAGGTGGCCAATAAAACTTCGGTGGGAATGTTGAGCCCGTTAACCAATTGGTAGTTCTTAAGTATTTGTCGGTTTATTATTTGCCCGTCGCTGTTGTACATGGTTATGCCATAAATTTGCTTTTTTTTGGTGGCTATGTCAATTTTCGACAGCAGGGGCTTAAGTTGTTCGGGTGGGCTCCAGGTTGTAACAACAAGGTCTTTTTGTTTTTCAACTTTTGTTGCGTTGAAATTACTTTCGTACAATCCAAAGTTGTCGAGATTGCCGGTGAGCATAAAGTGAAAAATCGATTGTTCAGGTAGCAGGTAATTGGTCGAAGTGTTTTGTAATTTCTCGTTTTCGTAGTTGTACATTATGGTGTCGAAAAGCACTACCTTTTCTTTGCGCGGGAAAGAAAAATCGTAAACAATTTTTTTGGCATTCATGTCGTAGAAAATCTTTCCCTTACTCACTTGGAAAGTTGAATCGACCAGCCGCGTTTTAGTTAATATGTCGGCTTTTAAACGATAAGCAAGTTGAGCATTTGCTTGTAAGCCTAGCCAACAGAAAAGAAATAACAAGAAAAATTTTAGCATAGTTGAATAAAAATTGAAACCAATGTGCCTAAAAAATCCGACACATTGGTTTCATTTTTAATAAGAATAAAAACTTCCAAGAGCTCCTCCAAGTCCGCCTGTTAATACTGCGATAAGCCAAATGCCGGCATAACAACCTGTATTAACCAAGCAACCCGTCCATGCTTTTTTGGTAAATTCTTTGTTGCTGTCGGTGGTTAAATAAACTACCAACAAGCCAACCCAGCCTAAGACACAGCCCCATAAGAATGCGCTAACAACTGGTGGCCCTTCTTTTTCCTGGGCACTCATTGCAACAGCAGCGCTATTACTTACATTTTCAATTAACACACTGTTGTTTGCTTTCAGTGTTTCGTAAGTCACATCGTCGGTTTCGTTCAGTAACGAAACAAGTTCGTCGATGTCGTTAAAGGCTTCATAGATCTCTGCTTCGGCATTATCAGCATCGAACGATGCAGTAGCCGAAGGTGTTGCACCTGCCAAAACCTGCAAATGAAAAAGTATCATTGCCATTAACAGGGCCAGTAACTTTGTGTAAACTTTTTTCATAATCATCAAGTTTAACAATGTATCTAATAATCAATTTATAAGCTAAAAAAGTATCCGCTACCGCCCCACAATAATGAGCTTATTAAGCAGCCCCAAGCCGATTTTTTCATGTGGTAGCTATCGAAACCGGTTGTAATGCCAACAATCAGCATTCCGGGGACATTGAAAATACAGCCCCATAAAAATGCACTAATAAACGGGGTTTGTGTGTCGGTTACTGTATTCATTGCCATTGCAGCGCTTGCCGAAACGTTTTCGACTAACAAGCTGTTTGTGGTCAATAATTGATTGTAGGTTGCAGTGTTGTCTGTTTCTATAAGGCTAACAAGTTCATTAATCTCCGAAAAAGCTTCGTATATCTCTTTTTCGGTATCGGTTAAAGTTGTGTTTGCCCCAAATAAAAATGATTGCGTGCCGATAAAAAGAACCGACAAAAAAATGATAATAAGCTGCTTAGCCATTCTATTCATGATGATGATATTTTGATGTATTTAGTTCCTACAAAAACATAAAATTAAGGCAAACCAAATACATTTCAAATATTTGTATGAAAAAACTCAAACATTTAGAATCATTTTAAGCTAGTTCGTCGGCAAGGAATTGTCCGGTAATTGAATTTTTGTTCTTTGCAACTTGCTCAGGAGTTCCTGTGGCTACAACCAGCCCACCACCTCTTCCGCCTTCGGGGCCGATATCGATAATGTGGTCGGCTACTTTTATTACATCCATGTTGTGTTCAATTACAATTACCGTGTTGCCACGGTCGGCCAATTTATTCAGCACATCGAGCAGTACCCTTATGTCTTCGAAGTGAAGCCCTGTAGTGGGCTCGTCGAGTATGTACATGGTTTTCCCGGTATCGCGTTTCGATAGCTCGGTGGCCAGTTTAACCCGTTGTGCCTCGCCCCCCGAAATGGTGGTTGACGACTGGCCAAGTGTGAGGTAGCCCAAACCTACTTCCTGTAATGTTTTCAGTTTGTTCAATATTTTTGGATGGCTTTCGAAAAATTCAACGCCTTGATTGATGGTCATATTCAGTACATCGGATATCGATTTTCCTTTGTAGCGTACTTCCAAGGTTTCGCGGTTGTAACGGCGTCCGTTGCACTTGTCGCAATGTACGTACACGTCGGGCAGAAAGTTCATTTCAATTAGTTTCATGCCGCCACCCTGGCACTCTTCGCAACGGCCTCCCTTAACATTAAACGAGAAGCGTCCGGGTTTGTAGCCGCGTATTTTAGCTTCGGGCAACAGGGTAAAAAGATTGCGAATGTCGGAAAAAACGCCTGTATAAGTAACCGGGTTTGAGCGGGGTGTTCGGCCCAATGGCGATTGGTCAACTTGCACAACTTTATCGATGTTTTCAATGCCGTTTATTATTTTATATGGAAGCGGATCTTTTAACGATCGGTAGAAATGTTGGCTTAATAGTGGTTGCAGTGTTTCATTAATTAGTGTTGATTTTCCACTGCCCGAAACACCTGTGATGCATATAAATTTTCCTAGCGGGAATTTTACATCAATGTTTTTGAGGTTGTTGCCTGTGCAGCCTTTTATTTCAAGTTGTTTGCCATTTCCTTCGCGGCGTTTGGCGGGTACATCTATTTTCTTTTCACCCCTGAGGTATTGTGCGGTAAGCGAACTTCCGTTTATAATTTCGTTGGGTTTGCCTGCTCCCATAATTCTTCCACCGTGCCTGCCTGCGTAAGGGCCAAGGTCAACAACATAATCGGCATTGAGCATCATTTCTTTGTCGTGTTCTACAACAACAACCGAGTTACCGGTGTCGCGCAATTGTTCCAACGATTTGATGAGTCGTAGGTTGTCGCGGTGATGAAGACCAATGCTGGGTTCGTCGAGAATGTACAGCACATTGACCAGTTGCGAGCCAATTTGTGTTGCCAGGCGTATGCGTTGCGATTCGCCACCCGAAAGTGTTTTGGCCGGCCTATCTAACGTAAGGTATTCCAAACCTACATCGAGCATGAAGCCAAGCCTGTCGCGAATTTCTTTGATTACTTCGGTGCCAATTTGCCTTTGGCGATCGCTCATGCGGTTTTCGAGCCCGTTAAGCCATTGTCCCAATTCAATCAAATCCATTTGGGCTACTTCGCTAATGTTTTTATTATCGATTTTAAACCAAAGCGATTCTTTCTTAAGGCGTTGGCCATTGCATTCGGGGCAGGTCACTTCTTTAATGTATTGGCTGGCCCATTTTTGCGCTTGACCCGAGGCGGAATCGTCGTTTTGGTTTTCGACATATTTTACAACGCCTTCGTAGCTCATAAAATAATTGATATTGGCTCCGAGTGGCGAGTTTTTTAGTTGTATCCGTTCGCTGGTTCCGTATAAAATCTTATCTATAGCTTCGTCGGGGATTTCTTTAATTGGTGTTTTAAGGTCGCATTCGTATTGTTCCAAAATCGATTCGATTTGCCAAAATATTACAGCATTTCGGTAAACGCCTAGTGGAGAAATGCCTCCTTTGTAAATGTTCGAATTCCTGTCGGGGATTATTTTTTCCTGATCGAGTTGGGGAACTATACCCAAGCCATTACATTTTTCGCATGCACCTTGTGGCGAGTTAAACGAGAAGTTGTGAGGTGCCGGTTCGGTGTACGAAATGCCTGTGGTGGGGCACATCAGGTGTCGGCTGTAATATTTAACTTCACCACTGTCGTGGTCGAGTACCATAATAATGCCGTTGCCTTGTTTCATAGCGGTTTGCACCGATTCTTTCAGTCGTTTATCCGATGCTTCGTCAACTTTAAGTTTGTCGATTACCACTTCTATAAAGTGGTTTTTGTACCGATCGAGCTTCATGCCATGTAAAAGTTCCTGCACCAATCCATCGACACGCACATGCAGGTAGCCTTTTTTTCGTATTTGCTCAAAAAGTTCGCGGTAATGGCCTTTTCGGCCTTTCACCATAGGCGAAAGAACGAGTATTTTTTGGTCATTAAATTTCTCCCGTATGAGGTCGAGTATTTTTTGCTCGGAGTATTTGACCATTTTTTCGCCGGTGTTGTACGAGAAAGCTTCACCGGCACGGGCATACAACAAACGTAAAAAGTCGTAGATCTCGGTTACCGTACCAACGGTTGAGCGGGGGTTTTTGTTGGTTGTTTTTTGTTCAATTGATATTACCGGGCTCAACCCCGATATCTCATCAACATCGGGGCGTTCGAGGTTGCCCAAAAACGAACGTGCATAAGCCGAAAACGTTTCGATGTAACGGCGTTGCCCTTCGGCATAAATGGTGTCGAATGCCAGCGAAGATTTTCCGCTGCCACTTAATCCGGTTATTACCGAGAGTTTGTTTCGAGGAATATCGACATTAATGTTTTGAAGGTTGTGTACCCTTGCGCCCCTAACTTTTATCATTGGGGTTGTTGCCTCTGTTTTATTTTGTGTTTTGGCCATCCGAATGCTAATCTTGTTGATGATGTTTGTTGGTTAATATTTTAATTTCGTAGGTCTTGTCAGCTTGTATGGTGAGCTTTGTGTCGCGCAACCAAGGGTTCATCTCTTTTAATATTTTGTAGTTGGTGTTGTGTTGGTTGGCAAAAACTGCAAAATCGGGTATCGATGTTTTTACTTCGATTGTTTTGGCTTTCAGTTTTGGGTAGATTTCGTTTTTGGGAATATTGAAGCCATAAGTTTCGGGGTTCTCGAGTATTGTTTTCAGTGCGAGGATTCGAAATACATATCGGTTGGTTTCTTCGCTCAAAAGCATGTCGTAATAGTGGCTTACTTTTTGGCGTTCAACCTGGCGGTCGATCCCTTTTCGACCTGCATTGTACGATGCGGCCACGGTTGTCCAGTCGCCATATTTCTCATACGATTCGTGCAGGTATTTGCAGGCTGCTTCGGTAGCTTTTTCGATGTGGTAACGTTCGTCAACCTCGCTTGTAACTTCGAGCCCGTAATCGCGTGCAGTGCCTTGCAATAATTGCCAAATACCTGCGGCACCGGCAGGCGAGAGGGCGCGAGGATCGAAACCGCTTTCGGCAACGGCGAGGTATTTAAAGTCGTCGGGTATGTTGTTCTTTTTCAGAATGGGTTCAATAATGTCGAAATAGCGAGGAGCAAGCTTAATAAATCGAATGGTTTGCGAATGAAAATAGCAATTCACAATTAGCTCGCGATCGAAGCGTTCCATAATATCGAATTGTTCTAAAGGAACATTTTCGCCCGCAAAGCTCAATTGTTTCGGTAGGGGTGGCGGTGTTACATATTGGAACGATTCGGTTTTGCGTTGAGGGGCGTTGCTTGTACTTCTTTCATCGATATTCTCGGGTGTGTAAGCGGTAAAAAACAACAATGCAACAAATAGCAGTGCTGGTAAAACGATATATATTTTTTTATAGGTCATCTTTTCTTCTCTTAGTAATAAAGTTGTTATTTTGCCAATAAAACAAGGCAACAAATTTGATGTTGAACTTGTTTTGAGGTGTTTGAAAATTCGTAAATCAGGGAAAATGATCAACCCACAAAAGTAAGGGTTTTAAAATTAAAGAACGATGAACATTAAAGGAAATTCTTTTGATATAAAAGCAGCAACATGGGATGTTAACCCCGACAGACTGGAACTTACAAACAATGTTTGGGCATTAATTGGAAAATATGTTGATTTAAAAAAAACACAACATGTGCTCGATTACGGATGCGGAACGGGTTTGTTGGGCTACAGGTTTGTGGATAGTGCTGCTGAAGTTACTTTTTGCGATACATCGGAAGGTATGTTGGCCGAGGTGGGTAAAAAACGTGATGCATTTGGTTACCAAAATGTTAAATTGCTCAAATCGGATTTTGTATGCGACGAAGTAGATGACAGTAAGTTCGATTTGATAGCTTCGATGTTGGTGTTGCACCATATCGAAAAACTCGATGTGTTGCTTAAGCAAATTCGCAAGTCGTTAAAGCCGGGTGGAGTTTTTTGTTGGATCGATCTCGATGAAGAAGATGGATCTTTTCATTCGAACAACGATGGGATTGCTCATTTTGGATTTTCGCAACAAAAAGTTGAACACTTGTTACAAAGCAATGGTTTTGAAATAAAACATTTCGATTCAAGTTTAAAATACCGAAAAGAAACGGCACAAGGGGAGCGCTTCTTTCCGATATTTTTGACTGTGGCACAGTGTAAATAATTATATTGTTCGGATAATTGAGGTAATCCTTTTATATTTGCGTCCTTATATTATTTCATATTTAGTAAAATGGAAAAAGGACAAAAAAAACTATTCGATTATTTTGAGAAAAATGCTTCTAAACGTGATAAATGGAAAAAGCGAAACCGATTTTATCAAAAAACAATAGAACGACAATATTCTTTTATTATTCCTGAGGGGGCAAATGTTATTGAATTGGGTTGCTCAACCGGCGACTTGTTAAATGCAGTTAAACCTTCGTATGGTATAGGAGTTGATTTTTCGCCAACTGTAATTGAAATTGCAAAAGAGAAATATCCGCATTTGGACTTTATGGTTGCCGATGTTAATTATTTTGTTTCTGATAAAACATTCGACTATGTAATTATTTCCGATTTATTGACTTCGCTATGGGACGTACAGCTTTTTTTTCGAAACCTAAGGGCCTATGTAACACCTCGAACAAAGATAATTATATCGAGCTATAATTATTTGTGGGAGCCCATTTTGCATTTGGGCGAGTTTTTTGGAATAAAAGCAAAACAACCTCTTCAGAATTGGTTATCGACTCAGGATATTGAAAATATTCTGAAATTAGAGAATTATGAGATTATCAAAGTTGAAAAGAAATTGTTCTTTCCAAAGTATATTCCACTGATTAATTTGATATTCAATAAGTTCTTGGCCAATTTGCCTGGCTTGAATAATCTTGCATTGATTCAGTTTTTGACTGCACGCCCTGTAAGTTTGATCGATGCTGAATATTCAGTAAGCGTTGTGGTGCCTGCCCGAAACGAAAAAGGGAATATAGAGAATGCAATTAAACGCACACCAAAATTTGGCTCTCATCAGGAGTTTATTTTTATCGAAGGTAATTCGTCTGACGGAACATACGATGAGATGTTAAGGGTACAGGCACAATACTCCAATGTGGATATTAAGGTGATGAAACAAAGTGGCAAAGGAAAGGGCAACGCGGTTCGTGAAGCATTTGAAAAAGCATCGGGCGAAGTGTTAATGATTCTCGATGCCGATTTAACTACTCCGCCCGAAGATATGCCTAAGTTTTACGATGCTCTAAAAATGAATAAGGGAGAGTTCATAAATGGCTGCAGGTTGGTTTATCCAATGGAAGACGAAGCAATGCGTTATTTGAATTTCTTGGGAAATAAATTCTTCGGTTGGTTCTTTTCTTATTTGTTGGGTCAACGTTTAAAAGATACGTTGTGCGGTACAAAAGTTTTGTTTAAAACCGATTATGATAAAATAATAGCAAACCGTAGTTATTTTGGCGATTTTGATCCTTTTGGCGATTTTGATTTGCTTTTTGGTGCTGCAAAACTGAACCTGAAAATTACTGAAGTAATTGTTCGTTATCGCGACAGGGAATATGGTTCTACCCAAATAAGCAGGTTTAGCCATGGTTGGTTGTTGATAAAAATGAGCTTATTTGCTGCCCGAAAAATCAAATTTAAATAATGTCGAAGCTTAAACAGCATATTTCAATATTGGTGTTGCCCTTGTTGTTAATTGCTTGGAGTATTTATTTATTGTTATACTTCGATAGCTTTTCATCGCGGGCAATCGACCCTGAGTATCCGTACCTGATTAACGGGTTAAATTGTGCATTGTTGAAATTTAACAGGATAGGTCATTTCGATCATCCGGGTACTCCATTGCAGCTATTTTGTGGTTTGACAATTAGGATTGTACATGTATTTGCTGGTAAAGGTGCAATTGCAGTTGATGTGATTTCGCGACCCGATTTTTATTTGAATTCAATAATGTTGGCCGGAGCAACTTTGACTGCGGCCCTAAATTATCTGATCGGATTTTTCGGCATAAAAAGAGGTTTGAAAATGTTGTACATTTTTATTCTTCAAGCAGGTGTTTTTTATAACGATGTGTTGTTAATGGTTGTAAACCGGGTTAATTCCGAAATGTTTTTTATGCTGGTAACTGCACTTTTTGTTTTGGGGTACATTCTTTTTGGGTTTAAAAACCAAGCACCTAAAAAGTTTGCTGTTTGGAGCGGTGTAGTTATGGCAATGGGCTTTGCTGCCAAATTTAATTATATGCCTTTATTGTTTTTACCAATTTTATTTATCAAAAACAAGCATAATCTTTTTTTATATTTTGGAACAGTAATCGTTTCGTTTTTTGTTTTTGTGTTGCCTGTAATTGATAAGTTTGACGACTATTGGCGCTTTATTAAAAGTATTCTATTGCACGACGGTCAATATGGTGCTGGCGAAAACAGAATATTCAACATTGACAATATGGTTGAAAATGTTATGAATATTTTTCGCTTCAATCCCGAATTATTTTTGTTGATTGTTTTGATGATCGTAAGTGCTATTTTCTTGATTTACAATAGACAATATCGGCAAAATAAACCACGCTTAGTTTTTTTAATAGGTTCAGTGTTAATAATTTCGGTTCAAATTTTAATGACAATAAAACACTTTAAAAACCACTATTTGGCTCCAGTGTTCACAGTTTATGCATTTTTGCTTTTTCAAATTTTGATGTTTTTTGAAGGACGAATACGAAAGCCGAAAGTTGTAAAGATTGTTGCGTTTGTTTTGCCTTTGGTTTTTATTTTTTCTACTGGTTCGAAACTTGTCGAGTCTTTTAGTTATATCGATGAATCCAAACTCCATAGAGCCGATATACAAGGTTATGTAGCGAATGATCTTGACGGTAATGATTGGTTGTTGATTGAGCCAACTTGGAAGGGAAGTCCTTTTGTTGAAAATGCTTTGATTTATGGCATGAGCTATTCGGCGCATCGCGACAAATATTTTAATGAGCTGATGCAAAAAAATAGCAAAGTAATTACTTATGAGGGAGATGAAGTTCCGATGAAATTATGGCGAATTCATGAAATTAGTTTTGATAGTTTGCTTACTGAAGGGAATAGCTTTGTTTTACATTCATCGCCCGAAAGAAAGACCGCAACAATAATTGACAATCTTTCGAGTCGGGCTCAGATGCATGGTGTTGTACTGCATGTCGATACGCTTTATTATAATCACTTTTTGAACGAAGCGATTTTAAGAGTCAGGTAGTACATGCAGTTTTTAAATGCTTACGAAATAGCAATGCGATGTTAAGGCAGTGGAATCCAAGTTCCGGCTACGCCAACAAAAGTTAGTTTTTCGCCATTTGCATGGGCTTCAACAGTTGAAAATACATAGTGATTGTTGTACTGGTAGGTTGCTAGTATTTGTAATTGCTCGGCTGTAGTAACGCCTTTGTCAACCAGCTTTTCAACAACATTTTCGCCTTTTGCATTGCCCCTTTTACGTGCCGAATAGTCTTTCAGCCAATTTTCGAAATTGCTTTGGTCGGGCTTAAAAATTGCTAAAGCCCCCGCAACAACCAATAAAAACAATACTCCCCTAAATAACTTCTTCATCTTTTCTTAGTGTAAAATATTTAATAATTCATCAAGTTTCGAAATGGTATAAGTGGGTTCACCCAATGTGCCATATTCTACCTCGTTGTTGTTCAGTTTGAAAAAAACCTGGTCGATACCAAAATTTTTAGCACCAATAATATCGCTTTCCCACGAATCGCCAATCATCAAGCTTTCTTTTTTTCGCGCATTACTGCTTTTTATGGCATGTTCGAATATTTCACGCGAGGGTTTGGGGGCTTTAATCTCTTCCGATATGTATATGTTGGTGAGGTATTTAATTAGCCCGGTGTTGTGTAATTTGTCGTGCTGAACCTCTTTAAACCCGTTGGTAATTATATGAATTATGTAACCTCGCTTTTTAAGTTCGGTAAGTACTTCAACCGTACACGGAAAAAGTTCTGTTTGTCCGGTCATTTCTTTCAGGTAAAGGTCGTCAATTTGGGTGGCTTCAGTTTTGGGCATAATGCCAAAGTGGGCAAGGCTGTCGATGTGCCTTTTGCCCCGAAGAATTTCTTTAGGCATACGTTGTTCGCGGTATTCGGCCCATAGGGCTTCGTTTATTGCAGAATAAACGCTAAAATATTCGTCGAACGAAGCAATTTGGCCTAAAAGATCAAGCTTTTTGAAAGCCGATTTTAAAGCCAGGTACGAGTTGTGTTCAAAATCGTAAAGTGTATTGTCAAGATCAAAAAAAAGATGTTTGTATTTACGCATGTACTATTGGCTTGTTTTCAAGCACGAAATTATCTTTTTATCTGATATAATCAAACCAAATTTGTTGCAGTTACGATGAATTATCGGTTATTTTGCACTTCTTACTAACTATTAAAATTTTGTTTATTATGAACCTTATGAATACAAAGTTAATACTTGTTCTTTTGCTTGTTGTTTTGTCGCAATTGGGTTTTGCACAACGTACCCAACAAGATACCATGTATGCCTACCATACAGCCGAGCCTGTTGTTATCGACGGTAGTGCTAACGACGCCTGTTGGGCCGATGCCGAATGGTTCCCGATTGATCAGGTGTGGATTCCTTATAACGAAACCATGAAGGCTGGTGATTTCGAAGGCCGTTTTAAACTGGCTTGGGACAGTCTCTATCTTTACCTGCTGGCCGAAATTGTCGATGATTCATTATCTGACGATCATGTTAATCCTACCGATAACTATTGGAACGACGATTGTTTGGAGATATTCATCGATGAGGATCGTTCGAAAGGCGACCATTTATACAACTACAATGCTTTTGCCTATCATATTAGCTTCGATTATGACGCCATTGATGGTGGTACCGGAAATACAATAAATCTGAAAAACAATTTGATTTGTAAAATGGATACCATTGGCGAAAACACTTATTTGTGGGAGGTGGCTATTAAGAATTACACAAAAAGCTTTAATCCGTCGAATCCCGAAGCCAGCAGGGTGTACCTGCATCACAACAAGCTAATGGGCTTTTCGTTGGCTTACTGCGATAACGATGAAACTACCACACGTGAGAATTTTATAGGGAGCGTTTACCTTCCGCAGTCGAAAGCAAACGATAGCTACATTACTGCCGATATTTTTGGTACTTTATTGCTTATCGATCCATCGGTGCAAAATGCTGT
>DAOSWJ010000024.1:0-18544 GCA_035380005.1 Prolixibacteraceae bacterium
GTGCTTACCCAATATCTTTTCGAAAACAACCAACTTCAAACTTTAGCCATCGACGTTGACCGCGAGTCGGTTGCCTATCTGCAAGAACATTTTCCTGCCCAAAAAGAACAGATTATCCAAGGCGATTTTTTACGGCAAAACCTTTCGGGTATATTTAACGACCAGCCGTTTTCATTAATAGGAAATTTACCTTATAATATTTCGTCGCAAATATTTTTCAAAGTACTTGAGCATAAAAATACCATTCCCGAGGTAGTTTGCATGATCCAAAAAGAAGTAGCCGAGCGCATTGCTTCCAAACCCGGATCGAAAGCCTACGGAATTTTGAGCGTTTTACTACAAGCATACTACAATATCGAATACCTTTTTACGGTACACGAACATGTATTTCAGCCTCCGCCTAAAGTCAAATCGGCCGTTATAAAACTTAGCCGAAACGAGGTACAAAACCTGGGCTGTAACGAGGTACTGTTTAAACAACTTATAAAAGCAGCATTTAACCAACGACGGAAAATGATGCGCAACAGCTTAAAAAGTTTCTTTACCGAGCCCGGGGTTGATTACCCCTACTTAGAACAGCGGCCCGAGCAACTTTCAGTTGCTCAGTTTATTGAGTTGACAAATGCAGTAGAAAACCCGAAAAACATTTAGTTATGCAAGTACAAATCAACAAAGAATTCATCGATAAAATTAAGCTGTTGATCGATGAAAAAAACGATCGGCAACTGCTCGATATAATTGTTGACCTTCACCCGGTTGACATTGCCGAGGTGATGGAAACCCTTGCAATGGACGATGCCAAATACCTCTACCTTTTGCTCGAAGGCGATTTGGCTTCGGATGTACTGATTGAAATCCCCGAAGATGACCGCAAACGCTTTTTGGCCGAACTGCCCGCCGAAGTTATTGCCCGCCAGTACATTGAATACATGGACACCGACGATGCAGTTGACGTGCTTGGCGAACTGCCCGAAGATAAACAAGAAGAAGTAATTGCCTACATCGATGACCAGGATTACGCCGACGATCTTTCAGAACTGCTAACCTACGATGAAGATAGTGCCGGTGGTATTATGGCTGCCGAATTGGTTGCCGTTAACGAAAACTGGAACGTACAAACATGCCTCAAAGAAATTGGCCGACAAGCCGAAGACATCGACGAAATTTACTACGTGTACGTTGTCGATGACCAAAACAAACTCAAAGGCGTGCTTTCACTAAAAAAACTGATTCAATACCCCACGCAAACCAACATCAACAACATTTATGCACGCGATGTAATCTCAATAGTTACAACTGCCGAACGCGAAGAAGTAGCCCACAAAATGGAAAAATACGACCTTGTTGCCTTACCGGTTGTTGATACCGAAGGGCACCTAAAAGGTCGAATTACCATCGACGATGTGGTGGACATCATTCGTGAAGAAGCGGAAAAAGACTACCAAATGGTTTCGGGTATTACCGGCGATGTTGAATTAACCGACAGTGTTTTCAGTATAACCAAGGCTCGTTTACCCTGGTTGCTTATTGGCCTTGTGGGCGGAATAATGGGAGCCTTTGTGATATCGGGCAACGAGCATGCACTTGAACGGATTCCTAATATGATTTTTTTCATTCCTCTTATTGGTGCTATGGCCGGAAACGTTGGCGTACAATCATCGTCGATTGTAGTACAAAGCCTTGCCAGCGGAACACAGAACCTTCAAAGCATTTCGGGCAAATTGCTCAAGGAATTGGGCGTTGCGCTTATTGTTGCATTTGTGTTGGCCTCGCTAATTTTGCTTTTCAACCTTATTTTCAAATTTGGCAACTCAGGAACCGAACTGGCTTATACCGTAAGCTTTTCGTTATTTGTTGTGGTAGTTTTTGCTTCGCTTTTTGGAACTTTTATACCACTTTTCCTTAATAAAATGAAAATTGACCCGGCATTGGCAACCGGCCCTTTCATCACAACAATGAACGATATTTTAGGCCTGTTGGTGTACATGCTTATCGGCCAGTTTTTATTCTGATATTTTTTAGTTCGAACGCTTTGATTGTTGCAAAATCATTGGTATTTTCAAGCCAAAATTGAAAAAGCGATTAAAAGCTTATTCTTTATTACAAATACATTCTAGTTCATAATATAAAACCCTATTGCAGATGAGTAGTTTAAAGAAAATTAAATCGGCCCTTATTTCAGTTTACCATAAAGAAAGGGTTGACGAAATTGTAAAAAAACTTGACCAACTTGGTGTAAAAATATACTCAACAGGAGGCACCAAAAGCTTTATCGAAGAACTTGGCGTTAAAGTAAACTCTGTTGAATCGTTAACAAGTTATCCATCAATTTTGGGCGGAAGGGTAAAAACACTTCATCCAAAAGTATTTGGAGGAATATTGGCCCGCCGCGAAAACGAAAACGATATTGCCCAGCTGGCCGAATACGAAATTCCTGAAATCGACTTGGTAATTGTTGATTTATATCCTTTTGAAGCTACCGTTGCATCGGGTGCAGCACATACCGATATTATCGAAAAAATTGATATCGGTGGTATTTCGCTCATAAGGGCTGCTGCAAAAAACTATAAAGATGTAATTATTGTTCCATCGCGCGACAACTACGACCAACTGCTCGATTTGCTTGAAAGTAAAAACGGCGAAAGCGATATCGACGACCGCAAACAATTTGCACTCATGGCCTTTGCCTGCTCATCGCACTACGACACTGCAATTTTCAACTATTTTAACCAAGGCAAAGAAGACCTTTTCCGATCGAGCTACAACACAAGCAGTGTTTTGCGTTATGGCGAAAACCCTCACCAACGTGGCGTTTTTTACGGAAACATCGACGACATTTTCGACAAAATACACGGTAAAGAAATTTCGTACAACAACTTACTCGATATCGATGCAGCGGTAAACCTGATCGACGAATTCGACGAAACAACATTTGCCATTCTAAAACACAACAATGCCTGTGGATGCGCATCGCGCGAAAAACTTATCGATGCTTGGAAAGATGCTTTAGCCGGCGACCCTGTTTCAGCTTTTGGCGGTATTCTGATAACCAATACCGAAGTGGATGCCGATACTGCACTCGAAATCAACAAGCTGTTTTTCGAAGTTATCATTGCACCGGCCTACGATGCCAAAGCACTTGAAATATTCAAATCGAAGAAAAACCGCATTGTACTTATTCGCAAAAATGTTGAGCTGCCCGGAGCACAATTCCGCAGTGTACTAAATGGCGTTCTTTACCAAGACCGCGACCTTAAAAACGAACAAGCTGCCGATTTAACCCCGGTAACCAAAGTTCAGCCCGATGCCAACCAAACCGACGATTTGCTTTTTGCCAACAAACTGGTAAAACAATCGAAATCGAACACCATTGTATTGGCCAAGAACAAACAACTGCTGGCCAGTGGCGTTGGCGAAACCTCGCGCGTCGATGCATTGAAACATGCCATTGAAAAAGCCGAAAGCTTTGGTTTCGACCTAAAAGGCGCGGTAATGTCGTCGGATGCTTTTTTCCCATTTGCCGACTGTGTTGAGATTGCCAATGGCGTTGGCGTAAAATGTGTAATACAACCTGGCGGTTCAATTCGCGACCAGGATTCAATTGATTTTTGCAACGACAACAATATGGCAATGGTATTTACCGGAACCCGTCACTTTAAACATTAATAAGCTATGGGGTTATTTTCTTTTCTAACTCAAGAAGTTGCAGTTGACCTTGGTACTGCAAACACCATCATCATCCATAACGACAAGATTGTGGTTGACGAACCTTCGATTGTTACCATCGACCTAAAAACCGAAAAAATGGTTGCTATTGGCGAAAAAGCACGCCAAATGCAGGGCAAAACCCACTCGAACCTTAAAACAATCAGACCGTTGCGCGACGGCGTTATTGCCGATTTTAACGCAGCCGAACAAATGATTCGCGGTATGATTAAAATGATCAACCCATCGAACCGTTTATTCCCGCCAGCCCTTAAAATGGTTGTTTGCATACCTTCGGGAAGCACCGAAGTTGAGCTACGAGCCGTTCGCGACTCGTCGGAACATGCAGGTGCACGCGAAGTTTACCTCATTTACGAACCAATGGCAGCTGCTATTGGTATCGGCATCGATGTGGAAGCACCCGAAGGCAACATGATTGTTGACATTGGAGGTGGCACAACCGAAATAGCTGTAATATCGCTTGGCGGAATTGTTACCAACAAATCGATACGTATTGCCGGCGACGACCTTACCGCCGATATTATGGAATACATGCGTCACCAACACAACATTAAAGTTGGTGAACGTACTGCCGAAGAAATAAAACTAAACGTAGGCGCAGCCCTATCGGAGCTCGACGAACCACCAGCCGACTATATCGTAAAAGGGCCTAACCAAATGACAGCCCTTCCGGTTGAAGTACCCGTTTCGTACCAAGAAATTGCCCATTGCCTCGACAAATCAATATCAAAAATTGAAACAGCAATTTTAAGCGCATTGGAGCAAACCCCGCCCGAATTGTATGCCGATATTGTTGGCCGTGGCATATACCTTGCTGGTGGTGGCGCTCTTTTACGCGGTCTCGATAAACGCCTGGCCGATAAAATTAATATTCCTTTCCACATTGCCGAAGATCCGCTTAGGGCTGTGGCACGCGGAACCGGAATTGCATTGAAGAACGTCGATAAATTTTCGTTCTTAATTAGGTAAAACAGGTAAATAAAGCCTTGAACCAGAACAGGGTTACTCATCTTTTTTGAACCGTTTGTACCCATGAAGAGTTTACTGAACTTTTTAATAAAGTATCATGTGTTTTTTCTCTTTTTAGTGTTAGAAACCATTAGCCTAACACTTATTGTACGGTACAACAATTTTCAAAGGGTGAACGTACTCAACTCGTCGAATGTACTGGCTGGCAGTATTTACAACCGATACAATTCGGTAATCGAGTATTTCTCGTTAAAAAAAATAAACGAGAAACTGGCTGCCGAAAACGCAAACCTGCGCAACGAGTTATTGGGCATTTTACACACCGATCTGGAAGAGTCGGCACAAAAAATGATCAACAACGAGCTTTTTACCAGTATCTCGGCAAAGGTTATTAACAACTCAGTAAACAAACAATACAACTACCTCACGCTCAACAAGGGTTCAAAACACGGTATCCACCCCGATATGGGCGTAATATGTTCACAGGGTGTTGTTGGTGTTGTTATAAATGTAAGTGCCAACTATTCAACTGTTTTATCGGTCTTAAACGGACGATGGTCACTCAATGCACGTTTAAATGGGTCAAATCATTTTGGCCCCTTAAAATGGGAAGGTCAAAACCCATACATTGCCATTTTAGAAGAAATACCCTATCATGTTAATATTTTCGAAAATGAAGAAGTAGTTACCAGTGGGTATTCAAACATCTTCCCCGAAAATATAATGATTGGCAGGGTGGTTAGAACAGAACACGAACAAGGAGCTGCTTTTCAGAATATTTGGGTACAATTATCGACCGACTTTCAGCAACTAAGCTATGTTGAAGTGATAGAAAAAAAGAGCAAAGCAGAACAATTTGAACTTGAAAACACAATAAGCAATGAATAAGAAGCCTGTGTGGTATATTGCCCTTTTCATAATTGTAGTGCTTATACAAGTACTGTTTATGAACAATATGCAGTTCAGCAAGTTTGTTAATCCCTACTTTTACGTTCTTTTTATACTGCTTATGCCAGTTTCGACTCCTCGCTATGCCATGTTATTGCTTGGTTTTGTGCTTGGCTTATGTATCGATGTATTCTCAAACACACCCGGAATCCACACTTCGGCAACCGTTTTTATGGCTTTTTTGCGGCCGGTTGTTGTTAACCCTTCAACCATCGACGATGCCGACGTAATCCTTCCTGTATCAATTGTACATTTTGGCTTTTGGTGGTTTGTTAAATATGCAGGTATCCTGATTTTGTTGCACCATTTGTTTTTGTTTTTTATCGAAATGTTCACTTTCGACCATTTTTTCACAACATTAAGCCGAAGTTTTTTAAGCGCAATATTTACCTTTGTTTTTGTGGTAATCAGTCAGTTTTTGATGTTTAGAAAATAGAAAGCGTGAACAGCTACTCAAAACGGAAATACATTATTATACTAATATTCAGTATCGTAGCCCTTGCTTTTATAGTAAGGTTATTCCGTCTGCAAATAATTGATACCAATTACAAACGCTCGGCCACAACCAATGTATTGCGCGAAGTTATTGAGTATCCTTCGAGAGGATTGATTTACGACCGCAACGGCCAACTTTTAGTTTATAACAAAGCTGCATACGATTTATTGGTTACCCCACGCGAAACAACATCGTTCGACACTTTACAATTATGCAAAATCCTCAATATTAATATCGACGATTTTGTGCAAGAACTTAAAAAAGCAAAGAAATATTCAAGATATAAACCATCGGTAATCGTAAAGCAAATATCTCCCGAGCAGTATGCCCTTATGCAGGAAAAAATATACAAATTTCCCGGCTTTTATTTTCAATCGCGTACACTTCGGGCATATCAGTTTAACATGGCCGCGCATATTTTTGGATACGTTGGTGAAGTTAACCAACAGGCTTTGAACAACGATGAATATTATCGGATTGGCGATTATTTGGGAATAACAGGTGTTGAGTACGCCTACGAAAAAGAACTCAGGGGTGATAAAGGTGCCAGCTTTTTCTTGGTAGATGTACACAATAGGCTAAAAGGCAGTTACGATAAAGGAAGGATGGATAAGATGCCCGTAAAAGGTAAAAACCTCCAGACCGGAATCGATGCACAACTTCAAATGTACGGCGAAAGCCTTATGCAAAACAAGGCCGGAAGTATAGTGGCAATTGAACCATCGACCGGTGAAATTCTGGCACTGATAAGTACCCCATCGTATTCACCCGACTTAATGGTTGGCCGAAGCCGTATTGAGCAATTCCCACTATTGGTATCCGACAGTCTTAAACCACTATACAACAGAGCTATTCAGGCGCAATACCCACCGGGTTCAACCTTTAAACTTGTTCAGGCACTAATTGGTTTACAAGAAAAGGTAATTACCCCCTCAACACGTTTTATGTGCGCTCATGGTTACCATGTAGGATCGTTCACACAAGCTTGCCACCACAACGGCGAATTTACTTTAACCCCATCAATAGCCCAATCGTGCAATGCCTATTATGCACATACCTTCAGGCGCATTTTAGAAGCACCACAGTTTGGTAATATAAAAACAGGTTACGAAAAATGGCGCGAACACGTTGTGAGTTTTGGCTTTTCAACAAAAATAAGCCCCGAATTCGGTCAGGAATTAAGCGGTTTTATCCCCGATGCCGAATATTATCAAAAAAGGGTATTCCCGGTTTCGCGTTGGCGCGCATTGCCTTTAATATCGCTTGCAATTGGCCAGGGTGAAATTCAAATGACCCCATTGCAAATGGCCAATCTGGCCGCTACAATTGCCAACCGCGGGTATTACTATCTGCCTCATATTGTAAAAAACATCGAAGGTTCTGAAATTGATCCAATTTTTAAACAAAAGCATTATACCAGTATCGACACCAGCTATTTCGAACTAATACTCGATGGCATGGAACATGTTATGAGCTTTAACCATGGCGGTACCGCATCCTTATCGTATATACCCGGTATTAGCTATTGCGGAAAAACAGGTACAGTTCAAAACCCACATGGTGCTGATCACTCATCGTTTATTGCATTTGCACCTCGCGAAAACCCCAAAATTGCAATTGCAGTTTATGTTGAAAACGGAGTTTGGGGCAGCCGTTATGCAGCACCAATTGCAAGTTTGCTCATCGAAAAATTTTTGAACAACGATATACAGGAATCAAGAAAATACCTCGAAAAGCAAATGCTCGAAACTAATTTACTGTACCCCGGCAAACCCGGATATAAAAAACCTGAATAACTGTGGCAAAAAGAAACTCCATATTGGCAAATTTAGACTGGATAACCGTACTGATTTATCTGTTTATGGTTATTTCGGGATGGATCAACATTTATTCGGCAGTTTACAACGAGGAACACCAGAGCATTTTCGATATGAGCCAACGCTATGGCAAACAAATACTTTGGATTCTGCTTAGCTTTGTTCTGGCCACATTCTTGCTTGTACTCGACAGTAAATTTTATGTTACCTTTAGTAATGTGATTTACGCATTTTTCATTTTACTTCTTATAACAGTACTGTTTTTTGGGCGCGAGGTAAATGCCTCAAAATCGTGGCTGGTAATTGGCGGCTTTGCTCTTCAACCTGCCGAGTTTGCAAAATTAGGCACATCGCTGGCTATTGCAAAACTGCTTAGTGCCTACAACTTCAACTTCAACATTTTTAAAAAACAGTTGAGCATGATAGCCATAATTGCATTACCAGTCCTTCTAATTTTTTTACAGAACGATACCGGCTCAGCTTTGGTTTATGCAATTTTTATCATTCCGCTCTTCAGAGAGGGCATGTCGGGCTTGGTGCTGTTTTTTGCCCTGCTCACCGGAATTCTTTTTGTTACCTCTTTAATTTATCAACCTATTGTTATTCTGCTGTCACTCATAATATTATCGTTTACTGTTGTGTTATTTTTGCGCCGCAAATGGGGTGAAGTACTCAAAATATTTGCTTTACTCTTGATTAGCACAATAGTAATTTGGCTTGTTAAACTAATTTTTAAGTTTAATGTACAAGATCATTACAATACACTGCTTATTTCATCGGTATTAACAGGTGTAGCTTCTTTAGTTTACGCGCTGTATAAGCGTATTGCCCACGTGCCACTGGTTGTTATTGTTTTCATTTGCTCGGTGCTGTTTACTTTTTCGGTCGAGTATGTATTCGAAGAGGTACTGGCTCCGCACCAACGTGCACGTATTGAAAACCTGCTGGGTGTTGAATCGGATCCACTTGGTGCCGGCTACAATGTAAACCAATCGAAAATTGCCATTGGATCGGGTGGGTTTAGCGGCAAAGGATTTTTGCAAGGCACACAAACCAAATTCGATTTTGTGCCCGAACAAAGTACCGACTTTATTTTTTGCACGGTAGGCGAAGAATGGGGCTTTATTGGATCGGCTGTTATTGTTGTGGCTTTTCTGTTTTTACTTATTAGGCTTGTAATATTGGCCGAAAGGCAACGCTCGGTTTACAGCCGGGTGTTTGGGTATTGTGTGGCCTCTATAATATTCTTCCATTTCACCATAAACATTGGCATGACCATTGGACTGGCACCTGTAATTGGTATCCCATTACCATTTTTTAGTTACGGGGGTTCATCGCTATGGTTCTTTACTATGTTATTGTTCATATTTTTGCGCCTCGATGCAAGCCGGCTTGAGCAACTTCATTAATTAGTAACATTGAGTTGACTTTTGGGCTTTCAAAAACCCCCATTTTTTTGTATATTTGTGACCCTTTAAAAATGAGTGTGATTTATTGCTTTGCTACTCATTGAGTTACAAATTTTATAAAATCTTTTCGATGGAATATAAAGCATACAACTTATCAAATTTTCGGGATATCCCCCAGCTCGAAGAATTACCTGAAAAAACTAAACGGACAATTGAGGTGGTTGGAACTGTTCTTCCGTTTAAAGTAAGCAACTATGTTATTGATGAACTGATTGATTGGGGCAACTATGAAAATGATCCATTTTTCATACTCAATTTTCCCCAAAAGGAAATGCTTTCGGAAGCACATTATAATTTAATTGACAGTTTAATTGACAAGGGGCCGAAATCGACAGCTTTAAAGCATGCTGTTGAAGACATAAGGCTTTCGTTGAACCCGAACCCTGCCGGACAACAATACAATGTTCCCGAATTTGAAGGTGAACCCTTAAACGGCATTCAGCATAAATACAACGAAACAATGCTGTTTTTCCCGAGCCAGGGACAAACATGCCATGCTTATTGCACTTTTTGCTTTCGCTGGCCCCAATTTGCACTTAACGAATTTAAGTTTGCCATGAAAGAAGCCGATTTAATGGTACGTTACCTAAAAGCCCATCCCGAAATTAGCGATGTGCTCATTACAGGTGGCGATCCGGCAATCATGAAAACCAAATTCTTTGAATATTATTTCAATGCACTTATTGATGCCAATATCACTCACCTTAAAACTATACGTATAGGAACAAAGGCCCTTAGCTACTGGCCCTATCGCTTTACTACCGACGACGATGCCGACGACCTTTTGCGCTTATTCGAAAAAACAATTAAAAGCGGTATCCACGTTAGTATAATGGCGCATTTTAACCATTACCGGGCTTTGGAGACCGACGCAGTACAAGAAGCCATACGCCGAATAAGGTCAACAGGAGCACAAATCCGCACTCAGTCGCCAATACTCAAACACATTAACGATTCGGGTGAAATATGGGCAAAAATGTGGCGTAAACAAGTCGATTTAGGTTTGGTACCCTACTACATGTTTATTGCACGTGATACAGGAGCACAAGAGTATTTTGCTGTCGATTTAGAAACAGCTTACAATACTTATAACGATGCTTATAATCAAGTGAGCGGCATTTGCCGTACCGTGCGAGGACCGAGCATGTCGTGCGACCCGGGCAAACTTCACATTATTGGCATTACCCAAGTGCGAGGCGAAAAAGTATTTGCGCTACGCTTCATACAAGCGCGTAACCCGCAATGGGTCAATCAAATATTTTTTGCAAAGTACCGCCCTGATGCCTATTGGCTAAGCGATCTGGAGCCGGCATTTAACGATCGGGAGTTTTTCTTCATTAATGAGTTGAACGAAATGCGTTTGAGCCAACACGATTTGTGCCACACCGAAGGCGTTCATTAGCGCACAAAGCAAAACAAAATAGCAAAGCCTGCCAAGATTAAACTTAGCAGGCTTTTATATTTCACCTAAAGAATTTGCTTTTTATTGAACTTCTTTCACAATCGCTTTGAAAGCTTCGGGATGGTTCATAGCCAAATCGGCCAAAACTTTACGGTTGATTTCGATGTTCTTTTGCTTCAATAAATTAATGAAGGTTGAGTAATTTAAGCCTTCGGGACGTACAGCTGCGTTGATACGCTGAATCCACAAAGCCCTAAAATGACTTTTCTTCTTTTTCCTATCGCGGTATGCATATTGCAAACCTTTTTCGTAGGTATTTTTTGCTACAGTCCACACATTTTTCCTTGAGCCAAAATAGCCCCTGGTTTGCTTCAGGATTTTTTTCCTGCGTGCGCGCGATGCAACATTGTTTACACTTCTTGGCATAATTTCAAATTTTAGAGTGGTTAGCGCCTTGTTATATCACAAGATCTTGATGAGCTAATTCACTCGGTTAATTACTAATTTTAACTTTTACAAAAGGATTATTTTAAAGCAAGCATTTTCTTTACGTTGGTTTCGTCTGATTTATCGACCAAACCAAAATAAGTAAGGTTGCGCTTACGCTTTGTGCTTTTTTTGGTCAAAATATGACTTTTATAAGCATGTTTCCTTTTGATTTTACCTGAACCGGTTAACTTAAAACGCTTTTTAGCACCGGCATTAGTTTTCATTTTCGGCATTATCCTACTTTTTAAAAATTATTTTATTTCTTTTTCTTAGGTGAAATAAATATTATCATACGTTTGCCTTCTAACTTAGGCATTTGTTCCAATGTACCAAGCTCTTCGAGTTCTTGAGCAAATTTAAGCAGCAAAATTTCGCCTTGTTCTTTAAACAAAATCGAACGCCCTTTAAAGAACACATAGGCTTTAACCTTAGCACCATCTTTAAGGAAATTTTGGGCATGACGCAGTTTAAACTGGTAGTCGTGTTCGTCGGTATTCGGTCCGAATCGAATTTCTTTCACAACAACCTTAACGGCATTTGCCTTCATCTCCTTCTGTTTCTTTTTTTGTTGGTAAAGAAACTTTTG
The DNA here is from genome assembly GCA_035380005.1 of Prolixibacteraceae bacterium. Taxonomy (GTDB): domain Bacteria; phylum Bacteroidota; class Bacteroidia; order Bacteroidales; family Prolixibacteraceae; genus Roseimarinus. The sequence continues at coordinate 11,903 of DAOSWJ010000024.1, forward strand.
GTAATCGATAATTTTACAAACCGGCGGATTTGCTTTTGGTGAAATTTCGACCAAGTCTAAATCCATCTCGTCGGCCATTTTTAGGGCTTTTTGAGTTGGATAAACGCCTTGTTCTTCGATATTATCGCCTACTAGCCGAACTTCCGGTACTCTAATTTGATAATTGATACGGTAAGAAAGCTCGTCTTTGTTATCGTATCTTCTACCTTTCAGTGCTATAGTTTTGTCCTCCTTAAATTAGTTAATATTCTTATTTGCTATTATAAATTGCTGCCAACTGTTCTCTCACTTCGTTAGTAATGAACGTGGCAAACTCGTTAATTGTCATTGTTCCCTTATCACCTTCACCTTGCCTGCGTACCGAAACCAATTCATCTTGTGCTTCTTTTTCGCCAACAATAATTAAATAAGGTATTCTTTTCAGCTCGTTATCTCTGATCTTCCTGCCAATCTTTTCGTTACGATCGTCAACAACGGTGCGAATATCGGAAATATTTAAAATATTTGAAACTTTTCGGGCATAATCGTTAAATTTTTCGCTGATTGGCATTACCACCACTTGTTCGGGGGTAAGCCAAAGCGGGAATTTTCCGGCAGTGTGCTCAATTAAAACAGCCACAAAACGTTCCATCGATCCAAATGGGGCACGATGTATCATAATAGGGCGGTGCTTTTGGTTGTCGGCACCTGTGTATTCCAAGGCAAAACGTTCGGGCAAGTTGTAATCAACCTGAATTGTTCCCAACTGCCAACTGCGGCCAACTGCATCCTTAATCATAAAGTCGAGCTTTGGACCGTAAAAGGCTGCCTCGCCTGTTTCGGTAACAGTGTTAAGGCCTTTTTCAGCTGCTGCTTCAACGATTGCTCTTTCGGCTTTTTCCCAGTTTTCGTCGCTTCCAATGTACTTTTCTGTATTGCTTGGGTCGCGTAACGATATTTGTGCGGTATAATCTTTAAAATCGAGCGCTTTAAAAATTATGAAAATAATATCGATAACCTTTTTGAATTCATCTTTTAACTGGTCGGGTGTACAAAAAATATGGGCATCGTCTTGGGTAAACCCCCGTACACGGGTAAGGCCGTGCAATTCGCCACTCATTTCGTAACGGTAAACGGTTCCGAATTCGGCATAACGTAAGGGTAAATCTTTGTACGACCTTGGACGTGCTTTATAAATTTCGCAATGGTGAGGACAGTTCATGGGTTTAAGCAAATATTCTTCGCCTTCTTGCGGAGTATTGATTACCTGAAACGAATCCTTACCATATTTTTCGTAATGCCCCGATGTTTTGTAAAGGCGAACATCGCCAATGTGTGGGGTAATTACCTGCTCGTAACCAAATTGCTTTTGAACTTTTTTTAGGAAGCTTTCGAGCTGTTCGCGCAGTTGAGCACCTTTTGGCATCCACAAAGGTAAGCCCATTCCCACATCTTGTGAGAAAGTGAAAAGGTCCATTTCTTTTCCAATTTTGCGGTGATCGCGTTTTTTAGCTTCTTCGAGCAAAACAAGGTATTCTTCAAGCATTTTTGCTTTAGGGAATGTTATACCATAAATCCTGGTCAACATTTTATTTTTTTCGTTACCACGCCAGTAGGCTCCGGCAACACTAAGCAATTTTATGGCTTTTATGTTTTCGGTATTGGGCAAGTGTGGTCCACGGCAAAGGTCGGTAAAATTACCTTGATGGTACAGTGAAATGGTTCCATCTTCGAGTTCACTGATCAATTCAAGCTTGTATTGATCAGCCTTTTGGGTAAAAAGTTTTAATGCTTCGGCTTTCGACACTTCTTGGCGAACAATGTCGTTTTTCTGGCGCGCCAACTCGAGCATTTTTTTCTCAATAATGTCTAAATCTTTTTCGGTAATTACCTTACCTTCGGGCAAATCAACATCGTAGTAAAAACCATTTTCGATGGTTGGTCCAATACCGAACTTTGTGCCTGGATAGATGGCTTCAATAGCTTCGGCCATAAGGTGTGCCGAAGAATGCCAAAAAGCATGCTTGCCATCTTTATCGTCGAATTTGTTAAGTACAATTTTGGCGTCGCTGTCAATTTTTCGGGTAAGGTCCTTTACCTCACCATCGACAGTTACCGACAATACCTCTTTAGCCAAACGCGGGCTGATGGCATTGGCAATTTCCAATCCGCTAACCGGAGCGTCGAATTGTTTTATGCTCCCATCGGGTAAAGTTATATTGATCATATTTGTTCCTTTAATAAAAATGTGTGCAAAGATAATGATTCTGAAATGAATTTAAGAAAATGCCAACATTTATTTACCATTCGTAAACAGGCCTTAATATTTGTAAAAATCAGCTTGTTGCACATTAAGCTTTGGCAACAGGGAGACTTATTTGTACTGTAGTTCCATGCTTTAGTTCGCTTTGTATATGCATTGTTCCGTTACAATAAGCCACAAGTTCCGTGCAAAGGCTTAACCCTAAGCCGGTTCCGCTTTCGCCTTGGGTGCCATGTGTTGAATGTTTAATTACGCCATGGTTAAAATCGTCAATTACTTTTTGGCTCATTCCAACACCTTGGTCAATTACACTGATGTCAATATTTTGGCCATTTAAGTTTGCAATAATTTTAATTGTTGAATTTAAATGTGAGAATTTTAATGCATTCGACAATAAATTACGCAAAACTACTTTGAGATAATTTAAATCGGTGCTTATTTGCAACGATGGATCAACATCGACTTGGAAGACCACTTTTTTCGATTTTGAAAGCTCGTCGAAGAAACTAATCGACTCGTTTACAACAGAGAGCAAGTTGCCCGTTTCAATTACAATTTCGATACTACCCGATTGCGTTTTACCCCACAGCAAAAGGTCTTCGAGCAAGGTTAAAACATTTTGCGAAGTTTTTTCTGCACTTTCGATTAAATTAAGCTGACAATTGTCGCCCTGCATTTTTTGCTCTTTTAACAATTGTGTTATTTGCACCAACGATGAAACAGGACTACGTAAATCGTGAGCCAATATACTGAAGAAGTGGTTCTTCAAGCGGTTGGCTTTTTCCAAATCGGTTTTCTGTGTTTCTAGTTTTATATTTTGCTTACGAACTTCTTTGGTCCGAAGTTTAACTTTCTTTTCGAGCCTAATTTTATCACGAATCAACTTACGTTGCCGTATGTATGTTGTACCTGCTACTATTAAGATGATTGCAATAACCGCTGTAATTTTAAAAAACATCGTTTTCCAAAAAGGTGGCCTAACGTTAATTACTATCGAAGCATCGTGTTCGTTCCAAACACCTTGTGCATTGGCTGCCTTTACCCTGAAGGTGTAACTCCCGGGTTTCAAATTGGTATAAGTAGCTGTTTGCCGGCTACCTACTTTGTTCCACTCTTTGTCGAAACCTTCGAGCCGGTATGCGTAGTTGTTTTTCGAAGGATTTTTATAATTAACTGCCGCATAGTTTACCTCAATCATTCGGTGCTTGTGCTCTAATTCAACACTTTCTGCAAACAATATATTTTTATCGATAAAGGTACTGTTGTGCACATTTATTGATTGATTGAAAATTTTTAACCCTGTTATGAATACATTGGGAGCATTGTCCGACAAGTCCAATTCCCCAACATTAAAATAGTTCAATCCATGCACGGTGCCCCAAAACAAGGTGTTTTTCCCGTTGTTATAGTTAGCCCTTGGCGCAAAATTATTCGATATTAAACCATCTTCTCTCGACAGATTAATCAATTGATTTGTTTCGGTATTTAACATCGAAAGGCCACTATAAGTACCAAACCAAATGTTGTTATCGCTGTCGTTATTGATAGAAACAATATTTTGATTGGGCAAGTTACTTACAAACCTTCTGAAATTATTGCTTTCGGGCAAATATTGGTTTAAGCCATTAGCAGTACCTGCCCACAAACGATTAGCGGCATCGACATGCAAATCGATAACTAAGTTGTTTGAAAGAGAACTTGAGTCATTCTCAATTAAATAATAAGTATCAAAATGGCTTTCGCCTTTCCTTAAAACACTTAACCCCCAAGCCGTAGCCACCCAAACATTACCTAAGCTATCGCATACAACATCAAAAGTATAATCGTTCGATAATCCGTAATTTTGGTTATTAAAATTTACAAACTCGCCGGTTTGAGTATTGAACCGATCAACGCCTTTGCCATGAACACAAATCCACAATAAGCCCTCTTTATCTTCACAAATAGCCCTTACATCGTTAGCCGAAATACCGTATTCGTTTTGCGAATTATGAGTATAATTAACGAAACTGTTATCATCGTGTTCGTAAAGCTGCAAACCTCCAAAATAAGTTCCCACCCACATACGGTTTTTACTGTCGCGAAAAATAGATTGCACTGCTCCCCTACCCAAACTGTTCGCATCGTCTTCACTATTTTCGATATGGATAGTCATGCCTTTTGCCCAATAAAAAATATCGATACCACTAAATGGGTTACCTACCCACAAATTTCCTTCAACATCTTCGCAAATAGCCGAAACATTGTTTGTATTCAGTTTAAAGGGTGAGTTCATTTGGGCATTGAAACGTGAAATTTTTTGGGGCCGTGTTGCAAATGCTATTCCTCCGGGATAGTGTGTTGTCCAATAATTATGGTCTTTATCTTGAAAAATACGGTGGACATAAGGCAGAATGGATTGATCGTCGTTGTTTTCGGGGTAATAACCTTGGAAGAAATCCCGATCATCGACATATAGTTTAAGACTGGTAAAATCAATTAACCATAAAAAATCATCCCTATCGATGTAAAACCTTCTGATGTGTTTTTCGTATTCGTTTTGGACATTGTATTTTTTGAAAGATCTATCTTCAATATTATAACTAATTACGCCATTGAACTGTGTTCCAATCCAAAGAAATCCTTTTCGATAAACAATATCAACTATATCCGCCTCGGGATTTAAATGATGTGGAATATTAAGCTGCTCGTATTGTTTGGTTGCTTTGTTAAATAAAAAAACCTGGTTATCATCGTTTGCCGAAATCCACAAATTATTATCCTTGTCGAAACTTAATCCCGAAATAAAATCTTTACCCAAACGAAATACCATTATAAACGAATCGGCATGTGCAACGTAATTATAAATGCCATCGCTTTCAACAAAATAAATTGTTGAGTCACTATCATAAAGCATTTTGCTTACATAGCTGGTTTTAAGCCCCTTGGTTCGATTTTGCGAAACAACAACACGTATCGAATCAGATTGCTGGTTGTAATAACACAGGTACGAATTAAGACTGATCCAGATTCCATTGTTATTGTCGGGCAATATTTGTGATATACCGTATTCGTTAATACCGAAATTGAGCTCATCGGGAGTCAGGTACTTTTTAATTTCGCGACCATCGAACCTGAACAAACCGTTATTGGTTCCAAGCCATACAAATCCAAACTGATCTTGTGCCAAATCGTTAATTTGATGCGATGATAGCTCATCGTTCAAATCGAAGCTTTTAAAACGCAAATCGACTGTTTGCGAGTAAGAATGCAAACACACAGCCACCAACAAAAATATGCCAATGAATTTCCCCATTTTTAAATATTATAAGCAAATTGGTGGTGTGTTTATAACGGCAGTGTGTTTTTCGGAATGCTTAATCAACAACAAAGTTAAACTAAAAAATTCCAAACAGCTCATTTTTAGCACTAAAAATTCCTCAATATTAAAAAACAACAGTTATAACAGTAAACCATATACTACTAAAAAAGTTTTGCAGTAATGACCTGTGCAAATAATAATTTTTCAAGAACTAAAAAATATAGTATTTTTCGAAACGTTAAACTTTCAATCAATTCTTTATCGTATGAAATACATTCTTTTGTCAATACTCCTCTTGTTTCTGTTTGCCACAAACCATGCTCAAAACAAGAAACAACTCAGCTTAATTGATTTTATACAGGGCCAAACATTTAAGCAAGAAAGCATTAGTGGGCTAAAACCCATGAACGACGGGTTGCATTATTCAACGCTGGTTGACGACCAACGAATTGTAAAATACAATTACAAAACAGGCGACGAAATAGTGGATATTTTAAACTTGAACGATATTGATAATTGCCCCATTGAAAGCATTTCGGATTATACATTTAGCTCAAACGAAGAACGCATTTTGCTTGAAAGCAATCAACAAACAATATACCGCCGCTCTTACACTGCCGAATATTACATTTGGGACAATTACACACAACAACTTTACGATCTTTCGGAATACGGACCGCAAATGGTTGCTACTTTTTCGCCCGACGGCGAACGGGTTGCTTTTGTGCGCGACAACAATATTTTTGTGAAAACCATCCGTTTTGGCACCGAACAACAAATAACATTCGACGGCAAGAAAAACGAAATCATAAACGGTATCCCCGATTGGGTTTACGAAGAAGAATTTGGATATAACAGTGCTTTGGAATGGTCGCCCGATAGCAAAATGCTTGCTTTTGTGAAGTTTGACGAAAGCAAGGTAAAAGAATTTTCAATGCCAATTTACAAAGGCCTTTCGCCACAGAACAACGAGTACAGTCTTTACCCCGGACAGGCTACCTTTAAATACCCAAAGGCAGGCGAAAACAACTCAATAGTAAGCGTTCATGTTTACGATATTAAAACCCGTACTACAGTTATGGCCAATACCGGTACCGAG